>NZ_JCAPUG010000002.1:0-128363 GCF_059615875.1 Citrobacter sp. CRE-46
GTGGATAAGTCGTCCGGTGAGCTGGTGACACTGACACCAAACAATAACAACACCGTACAACCTGTGGCGCTGATGCGTCTGGGCGTCTTTGTACCGACCCTTAAATCACTGAAGAACAGTAAAAAAAATACACTGTCACGTACTGATGCCACGGAAGAGCTGACACGTCTTTCCCTGGCCCGTGCAGAGGGATTCGATAAGGTTGAGATCACCGGCCCCCGCCTAGATATGGATAACGATTTCAAGACCTGGGTGGGGATCATTCATTCCTTTGCCCGCCATAACGTGATTGGTGACAAAGTTGAACTGCCTTTTGTCGAGTTTGCAAAACTGTGTGGTATACCTTCAAGCCAGTCATCCCGCAGGCTGCGTGAGCGCATCAGCCCTTCCCTGAAGCGCATTGCCGGTACCGTGATTTCGTTTTCCCGTACCGATGAGAAGCACACCCGGGAATATATCACCCATCTGGTACAGTCAGCCTACTACGATACTGAGCGGGATATTGTGCAGTTACAGGCCGATCCCCGCCTGTTTGAACTGTACCAGTTTGACAGAAAAGTCCTTCTCCAGCTTAAGGCGATTAATGCCCTGAAGCGACGGGAGTCCGCCCAGGCACTCTACACCTTTATAGAGAGCCTGCCCCGGGATCCGGCACCGATATCGCTGGCGCGGCTGCGTGCACGCCTCAATCTGAAGTCTCCTGTATTTTCCCAGAACCAGACGGTCAGACGGGCAATGGAGCAGCTGCGCGGGATTGGATATCTTGATTACACGGAGATCCAGCGGGGGCGGACAAAATTCTTCTGTATTCACTACCGGCGTCCCCGGTTAAAAGCGCCGAATGATGAGAGTAAGGAAAATCCGTTGCCACCTTCACCTGCGGAAAAAGTCAGTCCGGAGATGGCGGAGAAGCTTGCCCTGCTTGAGAAACTGGGCATCACGATGGATGACCTGGAAAAACTCTTCAAATCCCGCTGAACATAAACTGTAGTCAGATAAGAGAGACTCTTTACTGACTGCAGTTTATATTAACAGGTGCAGTGAGTGATGTGCTCACTGTAGTTTATATTCAGTTTCCTGCTGTACTGTCTGTGGCTGAGCTGCCATCTGCCTGTTCCTTACATAAGTCGCCCCGTAACCCGATGCTGAGGCATTGCTTCCTTAATAAAACACGGCTTACTCACTACAGTTTATCTACCTGCTACAGCTTATGTTATGCCTGTTCTGCTTACCTCCGCTTATATAAGGAAGCGCGTATGCCGTCACTTCAGGGGGGGCAGTGTACGCAGGATCTCGGCAGCATCGCGCCCGTCACCTGTGAAAGGCACTGCCAGCGTGGCAGCCATATCCAGCGCACACACTCTGGTATAAACCTCCATCGAACGTGGATCCCTGTGACCAGCCAGTGCCTGGATGACTTTCCGGGGCTGGCGGTGATAGAGCATGTGATCCTACCCACGTAATATGGACACAGGCCTAAGCGAGGTTCTTGTTTTCAAATTGTTCCGGACTGAGGCCGCCACACCAACTGTGCCGCCGCCACCGATTGTAATCACATTCGATATAATTAAACACCGTTGCCCGCATTATTTCCCGGCTGATAAAGTGTTCTCCATGGATACATTCCACTTTCAGCGAATGAAAGAAGCTTTCCACGCAGGCATTATCGTAGCAGCAACCTTTTGCGCTCATACTTCCACGCAGATTATGCCGCTTCAGTTGCGCCTGATAATCTGCTGAACAGTACTGGCCTCCACGGTCCGTGTGAACGATAACGTTCCGGGGCCTCTTACGCCGCCACAGCGCCATCTGCAGGGCATCGCAGGCCAGTTGCGCCGTCATGCGTGGCGACATTGACCAGCCAATAACGGCACGTGACCACAGGTCAATGACCACTGCCAGATACAGCCAGCCTTCATCTGTACGTAAGTACGTGATGTCTCCTGCTCACTTCTGGTTCGGGCCACTGGCGTAAAAATCCTGCTCCAACAGATTTTCTGACACAGGCAGGCCGTGTGCGCGGTAGCTGACCGGGCTGAACTTCCGGGAGGCCTTTGCCCTCAGTCCCTGACGGCGCAGGCTTGCCGCCACGGTTTTTACGTTAAAGGGGTAACCCTGAGCACGCAGTTCATCCGTCAGGCGTGGGGCACCGTAACGCTGTTTTGACCGGGTAAAAGCCGCGAGGACAACGCTGTCGCAGTGTTGGCGGAACTGCTGACGCGTGCTTATCCTTGTCCGCCGCTGACACCACGTATACCAGCCGCTGCGGGCCACCCGGAGCACGCGGCACATTGCTTTGATGCTGAACTCAGCCTGATGTTTTTCAATAAAGACATACTTCATTTCAGGCGCTTCGCGAAGTATGTCGCGGCCTTTTGGAGGATAGCCAGCTCTTCATCCCGTTCTGCCAGCTGGCGTTTGAGACGTGCAATCTCGGTAGACATCTCCAGTTCACGTTCAGAAGACGTCTGCTGATTTTGCTGTTTACTGCGCCAGTTGTAGAGCTGTGATTCATACAGGCTGAGTTCACGGGCTGCGGCAGTAACACCGATGCGTTCAGCAAGCTTCAGGGCTTCACTGCGAAATTCAGGCGAATGCTGTTTACGGGGTTTTTTACTGGTTGATACTGTTTTTGTCATGTGAGTCACCTCTGACTGAGAGTTTACTCACTTAGCCGCGTGTCCACTATTGCTGGGTAAGATCAACTCTCCCGCAATTGCTCCATCAGCGCCCGGGCCTGCATGTGGCTGTAACTGGCCACACTGTATCGTCAGCGTACCGTTCAAACGGTACCTTTCCATGATGTCGTTGCATCCACATGTCAAAGGCATAGCGTGCACGATTTGATAAAAAAAACGCTCACGCTATACTATCATACACAGCAAATGATTATTTAGGATAATTTAATGGCTTATTTGTGACAATGCACACATTAAGTGATAAGTTTTTTGTGGAATAGTTATGGAGGGCGCTTACATGGAAGATGTTTTTATTAATAAAATAAATATAAAAATAAACCTATACAAATATACTATAGTATATGCAAAAAATAGTATCATTGTGCTAAATGACAAGATGAGAAATGAATCCGTCACAATCCCAAAAGGGAGTGTGGCCTTATTGGAACGTGGGCTGAAAATATATTTAAACATTAATAGGTTTTCAGAGAGTTCGCCAT
The DNA here is from genome assembly GCF_059615875.1 of Citrobacter sp. CRE-46. NCBI lineage: Bacteria > Pseudomonadati > Pseudomonadota > Gammaproteobacteria > Enterobacterales > Enterobacteriaceae > Citrobacter > Citrobacter sp. CRE-46. The sequence goes on from NZ_JCAPUG010000002.1 coordinate 3,179, forward strand.
ATGAAATCATTTCTTTAACGGATAATAAATTGCAGGATGTAATTAAGATATTTGATCTTTTTTATAGTGTAAGAGTAAATAAATGCAAGATGTCTCGGGGGCTTTATGATAAAGTATTTATAATAGATGGTAACTATATTAATAGACTATTATTTGATGAGGTAAGGTTTAAAGTAAAAGAAGGCGATGAACAGTATATATATGAGCTTGCTTGTCTTCTCTCTCGTGTAACTAACTTACAAAGTTTATATAATTCATTATATGTATCAGCCTCTAATTTTTTTACTGATAAAGTTAGAAAGATTATCGAAAAGGATTTATCAAAAAAGTGGAGGCTGTCTACAATATCTGATGAGCTTAATATATCTGAAGTTGCAATAAGAAAAAAATTAGACTCAGAGGGAATTAATTTTAATCAAGTATTACTGGATGCAAGAATGCAAGCAGCTGTACGTTTGATATTAAATGGGGAGTACCATGTCAATAAAATATCGACCCTAATAGGAATGTCGAGCACATCATACTTTATAAAAATATTTTCAAGTTACTACGGTACAACTCCAAAGCAGTTTTATTTATATCACAAAACTAAAAAATAATATAAGTATTATTGTTAAATCATATATGATTAATTGAGTTTATTTTTCTGACATTCTTTTGCAAAAATTAGCTCTCTTAGTTACCCAATAAATATTATCTGAATTTTGACTCAGCAGGCCTGCTTTTAACCATAGTTGGCCTGCTCGTTTATATTGAGTAAGTTTTTCTGCTTTTGATGCTAAAATAGCAACTTCTTTAAAGTTTTTCCCCATTTTATACCTTTTTCTTATGTGCTAGGTTTTTCTTATTTACCTAATAAAAATCATACTTGCTTAACTTCCACTTTGAACATTATATCTCAACAGTCAAAAAATGCTCCTTTTTCGATCTGTTAAATATGTCCCGATTTATAGACCAGTCATTATATATGACAGTTGTCCCGCCATAATTTTGAACATTAATTAGCACTCTATTAATTGATACTGAAAACTTTGAGAGTATGGAGCCGTTGAATACTGTTTTATAATAATCAGGGCCTTTATTTAATTGTGAGTAATCTGATTGAATAATTGTTAGATTGGATTGGTGTCGAATATTTTGTGGAAACAACGATTCATAACAAATAAAAGTTGAAATATCTAAATCTTTAATCGAAAAAAAAGAACTAAAGTGATGTTTTTTATCAATATTCAAATATTCTGATGTTGTTTTTTCAGGTTTGTCAAAAAAGCCTCTTTTTTCAACGAATGGTATTAGAATGTTTTTTTGTCTAATTTTAACTGAATTTTCATTTACAAAAACAGATGTAATATTATTTATATCCTTATAGCCATAAAAATTAAAAATGATAGGTTTTTTTATTTCTTTTTTTTCAAGTTGTTGAAGTAAATTTAGTGTATTTTCTTTTATGTAATCATTCTTATAACCAAAAAATATATTTTCAGAAAATACAACAAGGTCTACATTTTTTTTCATAAGGAAAGATTTGAGATCATTGTAGAATTTATCTGGTGTACCTCCATTTTTAAAGCTGCACGTTATCAGCAAGCGTTACACTCAGCGCATTGAGCGACATAATCTGAATCTGAGACAACATCTGGCAAGGCTGGGACGGAAGTCACTGTCGTTCTCAAAATCGGTGGAGCTGCATGACAAGGTCATCGGGCATTATCTGAACATAAAACACTATCAGTAAGTTGGAGTCATTACCAAATGCTCCTATCATGCTTGAGTCTTCATTCTTCTTAAAATATCAATATAATATGATTAATAGAAAGTTAACGCAAAAAACAGAAAATAAAGTCCTGCTTTTAAGTACATGCTGGTATGAGGCTTTGGGTATAAGTGAAATAATAAAAAGTCTTGGGTATGACGTTTTCTTTTCCGATAGCAATGAAAAGAAATTCGAATTTGGATTTCATTGTGATTTCTTTAAGTGCGGAAAGACTATCCGGATGGGCAAGGCATATTAAAATGATCGAGGAAATATGTAAAGATGTTTCAGGGAGTGTTCTTATACTCACCCCCGAGTACTTAAGTCAATACACTCTATTAAAAAAAGTAGGATCTCGGATACAGCCGAATGCTGTACATCGAATTCACTGACAATATGCGTTATGACACGCTGGGGACCTGCCATCGTAATGTGTTCCGCTTCTTTGGTGGTGTGCCGCGCGAAGTGTTGTATGACAATATGAAAACTGTGGTTCTGCAACGTGACGCATATCAGACCGGTCAGCACCGGTTCCATCCTTCACTGTGGCAGTTCGGCAAGGAGATGGGCTTCTCTCCCCGACTGTGTCGCCCCTTCAGGGCACAGACTAAAGGTAAGGTGGAACGGATGGTGCAGTACACCCGTAACAGTTTTTACATCCCACTAATGACTCGCCTGCGCCCGATGGGGATCACTGTCGATGTTGAAACAGCCAACCGCCACGGTCTGCGCTGGCTGCACGATGTCGCTAACCAACGAAAGCATGAAACAATCCAGGCACGTCCCTGCGATCGATGGCTCGAAGAGCAGCAGTCCATGCTGGCACTGCCTCCGGAGAAAAAAGAGTATGACGTGCATCTTGATGAAAATCTGGTGAACTTCGACAAACACCCCCTGCATCATCCACTCTCCATCTACGACTCATTCTGCAGAGGAGTGGCGTGATGATGGAACTGCAACATCAACGACTGATGGCGCTCGCCGGGCAGTTGCAACTGGAAAGCCTTATAAGCGCAGCGCCTGCGCTGTCACAACAGGCAGTAGACCAGGAATGGAGTTATATGGACTTCCTGGAGCATCTGCCTCATGAAGAAAAACTGGCACGTCATCAACGTAAACAGGCGATGTATACCCGAATGTCAGCCTTCCCGGCGGTGAAAACGTTCGAAGAGTATGACTTCACATTCGCCACCGGAGCACCGCAGAAGCAACTCCAGTCGTTACGCTCACTCAGCTTCATAGAACGTAATGAAAATATCGTATTACTGGGGTCATCAGGTGTGGGGAAAACCCATCTGGCAATAGCGATGGGCTATGAAGCAGTCCGTGCAGGTATCAAAGTTCGCTTCACAACAGCAGCAGATCTGTTACTTCAGTGATCTACGGCACAACGTCAGGGCCGTTATAAAACGACGCTTCAGCGTGGAGTAATGGCCCCCCGCCTACTCATCATTGATGAAATAGGCTATCTGCCGTTCAGTCAGGAAGAAGCAAAGCTGTTCTTCCAGGTCATCGCTAAACGTTACGAAAAGAGCGCAATGATCCTGACATCCAATCTGCCGTTCGGGCAGTGGGATCAAACGTTCGCCGATGATGCAGCGCTGACCTCAGCGATGCTGGACCGTATCTTACACCACTCACATATCGTTCAAATCAAAGGAGAAAGCTATCGACTCAGACAGAAACGAAAGGCCGGGGTTATAACAGAAGCTAATCCTGAGTAAAACGGTGGATCAATATTGGGCCGTTGGTGGAGATATAAGTGGATCACTTTTCATCCGTCGTTGACATATATTTTAAGAGAGAAAAAAATTGCAATATGTGGTGGCCCCATACACCCTCGACGAGCCTCCATCCTTTGCAGCCAAATACTCAGACTGTCAGTGCGCTTTTTCACACAGCGCATTACAGACTGCGCACCATGAATAATGAGAGTTCTCAGACTCCGATTGCCATTTTTCGTCACAGAAGACAGGCGCTGTTTTCCGCTCGAACAGTGCTGGCGGGAACCAGTCCACACCACGCCGATAATTCTCGCCCACTCGAGAACTGTGTAGCATCAACTTCGCTGAGAAACACTGCTGCAATCAGGGAACCGACGCCCGAGATTGTTAATAGATGGCGGTACGCGATTTGTTGTGATGACAGCGCTGCAATTTCGCTATCCAGACTGGTAATTCGTTCATTTAATGCCTGCATATCTTCCCGAAGCGAAGACAACAGTCGACGAAGGGTGCATGTCAGGCTGTTTGAGGCATCTTCAATCAGCTCCGGTAGCTGTTGTTAGAGACGCTGGATTCCTACAGGAATAGTGAAACCATATTCAGAGAGCAGAGAACGAACCTGGTTGGCCAGCTTCGCTCTCTGCTCAACTATCAGTTGGCGCGTGTTCCGAAGCTCCTTGATATCCTGCTGTTCTGTGGTTTTTACAGAAACAAAGTGAATATCCGGGCGAAATGCTGTCTCACAAATTGTCAACACATCATTGGCATCATTTTTCTGGCTACGGACAAAAGCTTTTACGTGTTGTGCGTGGATGAGTCTGACGCAATAAGCCCATAGATGTGAAGGTTCGTCCCCAAAGATGCGAAGTGACGCAGATTTCCATAGCAACAAGAGTTCCAGGTTCAAACTGTCGGATAGGATCCAGCAATTTAGAACGAGAGATTTTTTTGTTCTATGCGACGGAGCCATCGACCATCCAGATGCAGACCTAGGCAATATCAATACCAATAACTCTGACCGTGCTCATGTGATTTACTCCCGTAGCAAACACAGACAGTAAAAGTATGGCACTGTCTGCTTAGGGAAGGGCGTCCATCACATCACTACTGTGCGTAATCCCTCGCCACTGGCCATGCCGGCAGCGTTGAATCAGAGTGGGCTGTTGATTGTATGCATGATGCCCTGATCTGTGGTCGTCGTTATACTATCTATCGACAAATTAATGTGAGCCTAGATGCTTTTTTATTCTTTTCTGCTAAGTCAAATGGAGCATTACAATAACGTTGATTATCATCACCCCATTTTACTATTAATGTTCCTTTCTCAGGCAAACCACTCATCCAGACTAGTCCATTTTCAGAAACAATATTGCTAATAATATTTTCAGAGTCTCCTGATGAAACTGAAACAACTCCCCCAAAAGGAACAAAATCGCCATTATCACGAATCAAACTAATAAGAGCCTTATGTCCGGATACAACATTAAACTTAGATGTTACTAATGCCCCTCTTGAGGGAGTAACAACAGTATCAGAGCTGATAATTTCAGTTTTATCATCTACTCTATTAACATCTAAGGATATAGAGTTCTTTCTATATGGTGATAAATTTGGAACAATTGCCAAACCGTTACTATCAGTATATATGCCAACTCCTCTTTTGACTTTAATTTTTCCAACTCCACTTGTGTCTACTAATGCATTAGCTCCGTCAAGAGATAACAATTGAGAAAAAGTCACGCCCTTAGAATGTAGCACCAATCCACCATTTGCACTTAGCTGCAATTGATGCCCTTCATTTTGGTGTGACCAAGTTGATTGTATTTCACCCTTAGATGTTCGGTATCGTAAAGTAGCATTTCCTGCTTTTGCATTACTATTCCCTCTTTGTAAGCCCTCTGCGATACTATAATATATAGTTTGATCTGCAAGTGAACCATTTAAACCAACTTGAGATGTCGTGTTGCTCCCTGAATTATATATACTTGTATACATAGAGGTATTATTATATTTAGAAAAAACACTAAATGGAATCGATATAGAACCATAAACAGATTTATCTGCATTTTTATATTGTTGTTGCTTGTTGTAATTTAAGGACAGACTAGACGATATACCTTTAAAAGGTAAAGAGTAACTAGCTCTGTACTGATACCCTAGATCATCGTTTTTATATACTCCCCAATCTGCCATCAAATTGACTTGCCCTAAACTCCCGATATTTTGTAAGAGTTGAAGAGAGTACTTGCTACTTAACCCATACTGAAATGATTGATGATCATAAATTTTGTTCTGTTGATATTCATTAAATGAGTAATAATTATCTGAATTGTACCAACTGCCATTAAAATTGATGTATGTGTCTGTAGAGTCGAAATTTGTCGAATACATAAATCGAATTAAATTACCATCGATAATTTCAGATTTTTTTGAAAAATCATCTGCTCTAGAATAACTTGTATCAAAAGAAAATGCGCCTAATGAGCTTATATATTTACCGATACCAAAGGTCCCTGCATGATAATCTTCTGCAGCGATCAGCCCACCATATAATGTCGTATCCCAGCCAATCCCCCATGCAGTAGAGTAATATATAAACGACGGCATATCGGTGTTTGAAGTTCCAACTGTACGATACTGACCAAGAGCTGCGTGGTAACGAATACGGCCTTTTCGTTGAAGGACTGGTAATGTCGAAGACGATTGCGTGTATCTCCTGACATCTCCATTAGACTCATGTATCTCTACTTCCATATTTCCGCCATACAGAGGAAACACATCTTGCAACTCAAATGGACCTGCAGGAACATCTCCTTGCCATATGATTATATCATTTTGCCTGATAATTACCTGAGAAGGGGTATAAGCAACTCCCTGAACAACAGGACTATAGGTACTCATCCATGGTGCAATCATTCCGTCATCTGATGCTACAGAAATACCTTCGAATGGAAAAGAATCCAATATTCCATCATTTATAGATGTCTGACCAATTGTAAATTGCCCACCCTGTCCCGTACTGAAGTCATGCTGAGCAAATGTATTTAAATTTGTCCACCCATTTTCTTTAGAGTTCCAATAACCATTATGCCTTACTCGCCAACCACCAATATTAAATCCAGTGTTAATTGAAAGAGACTGATTATCATAATTTGAAAAATCATATTTTTGTTGCAAGTTAGAATAGCGATAGTTAATTAACAAAGCTGTTTCACCATCGTCCCATGATTGAGGCGGAATATCAGACCACTCAGGTCTATAAAGTGATGCTTGTGGTATATTCAAATAAAGAGATTGCTTGTTTTTATCAAACTTACTTTTAAACCCTATAATTTCACTTTCAAGTAAATCTGAACTTAACTTATCTTTTGATGTACCTATTTTTTCAATATTAACCCCCCATTTCTTAAGATAAGAAATGGGAAATACTGGAATTACCTTTTCGAGTTTATTAGGTATAAAGCTGAGTTTTTCTCTTCCCATAAAATCATTATTAATAAATATATCAACCTCATACTCACCAGGAAGAAAACCATCTGCTCGAGAAAAATACTTCAAGTTTGGAGCTGTTTTTTTGTCATTATTACTATCACCGAAATGGATAAATGCTGGATCAAAATCATATGTAGTTAATTGTTCTGAATGCACTGAATGTGTTGTAAAAAAAACAAACAAGGCTACTGGGGAAAATTTCATATTTATAGTCATTTTTATAAGCTCTATAATTAAAATATTACTTTTTTCTCATTACTCATTCCACCAAAGTCATTTATCAATGAGTACGATATTGAACTTGCATTTTTTTCAGTAATTGATTCATTAGAAAAAGGCTTAATCATTACCGTCTTGTTTGATGGAATGTTATTAATCACCATTCTACCTATCGTTGCAAAATAAGGTGTTGGATTATAAAATGTGATATCCTCCCCATTTTTTACTATTGATATCCTATCAATAATCCTTCCTACTTCTTTTTGATTATTAATTTCTTTTGGCCTATATATCAATTTTATTTTTGTATTAAGAGCCATTTGAATATATACACCCTTTTTCTTGGGGGGAATAGCAAGTACATTAATCGAAAAAATACTTTCCCGGTCTTTTGGTAGCAATTCAACCTCATCAAGCTTATTAATACGGAATTGAACGCTACTCTCAGGATCTATTCTATTCAAAGGAGGCGTTATAAAGAACGGTACTTTTTCTTCACTATCTGTATAATAGTTGCTAACATAGGCCTTTAATAACAAAACCATATCTTCTGAGGTATTTTTCGCGGTAATTGAAATACTATTGTTGGCTTCATCAAAAATAGCCCTAGAAACATCTAAGCTAATACCTTTGGAGTTTGAAAAGGCACTATTAGAAAAAATAAAAATGAAAATAAAAATAACGTTCCGTATCATCCTCCCCCTCCTTAAATTTATACAGGTACAATATTTATAAAAATATGATAAAGGCATATAAATATGCCTTTATCATCTACTATGATATCTCTGCTATATAATTAGTCGTAGCTAACGGTATATCTAATAATAGTATTAAATGCGCCACCATTCCATTGTTTCCCGTCCGCCATTAGAGGACCTCCTCGTTTAACTAACGCGACATAAGCGGGAACAGTTAAACCTCCTTGATCGTTGGTTGAACCTAAATTAGCTTCACGCCCATCCAAATACCACTCAGTGGCAAAATTCTCAGTGGCGGAGAAGCTAATCCCCATCCCTTGAATTAATTTACCATCGGCAGTGCGAGCCAAGGCTTGGAGTGGATTACCTTGTGCCAAGTCATCTGCTGTTACTGTATATTTCATTTGAGTTTGAGCTGGACAATTAGCTAATACAAAGTTCCCCTGTCCTTTTACTTGGTATTTTTGACTGTGACTATAACTGTTCCAATCTGACATACTAATAGGATCAAAATTGATATCTGATGGCCATTGTGTAACCGTACAAGTTGATGCTACGAATGAACCACTAATATTTGCTTGGGATGAACCTACCTGATTAGCTGCAGCCATGGATGAGGTTGATACACCCATCATGCATGCCAAGAAAACAACGCGAGCGATTGTTTTTTTATTCACAATAAACTCCTAGAATCTAGAACTAGATTAAATTTAATTATGCCGAAGCCATTTCATTTTATTTCCTTTTGTCTTTGTGTCAAATCCTCAACTTATAACTAACAAAACCATTTAGTGGACGATCGCCATACACAAAAAGCATTATTTGTTTAACAAAGCATTATTTAAACCAATGCAGAACTATAAATATATCTCATCCCTACACACACACATCTATCCCGCTCGAATAGAAGATATCACAATGTTATTTTTTTACCCCAAAATCATACCATTATTGAGTAAATCAAATATCGGGAAAATATCTCCGTAGTGGGTAATGCCAGTCAGTTAAGCAACTGACTGGCTATTTTTCGGAGCAGTGGGGTATTTCCAGGGCCTCTCCTTTACCACTCTCGGGAAGGCCCTTTCCCTTCTTGTCGGTAATTTCACAAGTTGTCCCATACTTGCAAGATCGCGCATCAGCTCCGGTATACGTCCCGGTGAAGCGCCCTGCAATGTCATCAGCATTCTCATCACCATTTCGCATGACTCTGAGAAACTCAGTTGATTCGGCCAGTAACCTTTCAGATGTGTAAGCGACTCGTCAGAACCGTATTGATATTTACTGAGAGCTCAGATCAACTTTCCAGGGCAACAGATCGCGTACCCGGTTTGCCGGCCAGTCCTGGATATGTTCAATGACGTAACGCAGCCACTTTTCTGGCTCCACATTGTTCAGACGGCATGTGCCGATCAGCGAGTACAACACCGCCGCATGTTCACCACCGCTGTCGGAACCCGCGAACATCCAGTTTTTCCGGCCTACGGCCACTCCCCGTAAGGCGTTCTCTGCGATGTTGTTGTCGATTTCCACCCAGCCATTACTGCAGTACACGTTCAGTGCATCCCACTGTTTCAGCAGGTATGCGAACGCTTTTGCCGTATCTGAGTGACGCGACAGTGTTTTCATCTGTTGCTGTATCCAGTCATACAGTGACTGCATCAGTGGCGCGGCTCTGGCTTTTCTTGCCGCCAGACGCTGTTCTGCTGAACAGCCCCGGACCTCTGCCTCGATGGCATACAGTTCACCGATACGCTGCAGGGCTTCCGTGGTGATGTAGGTGGGCGCTCTTGCATGCACATCGTGGATTTTTCTCCGGGCATGAGCCATACACGCGGCTTCCGTTATTCTGCCGGATTCGTATAACGCCCGGTAACCACCGTAAGCATCGGCCTGAAGCACACCGCTGTAACCGGCCAGGTGATTTTGTGGATGGATACCTTTCCGGTCCGGACTGTACGCGAACCAGACCGCCGGGGGCATCTGTGAACCGGCGTTACGGTCATCACGGACGTAGACCCACAGCCGGGCTGTCCGGGTTTTACCGCTGCCCGGCTCCTGGACCGGGACGGGGATATCATCAGCATGGACTTTACCGGGCATCAGCACATACTGGCGCAGGACGTCATACAGCGGCTCCAGCAGTTCAGCAACAGCACCTGTCCAGCGCCCCAGTGTGGCACGGCTCAGCTCCACTCCCTGACGACGGTATATTTCTGACTGGCGGTATAACGGCAGATGGTCTGCATATTTCCCGGTGACAACATGGGCCAGAAGCCCCGCTCCGGCATAACTGCGTGCAATGGGTTTTGAAGGTACTGGTGCCTGCACGATATGGTCGCACCGGCAACAGGCCTGTTTCGGACGTTGTGTTTCGATAACCTTAAAGGCGCTGCTGATAAGCTCCAGTTGCTCTGACACATCACATCCCAGAGAACTGAGTTCACCACCACAGGCAGGACAGCATTCCTCTTCCGGCCGGATAACCCGGGTTTCACGGGGAAGTGAGGCCGGTAACGGTTTACGGGCTGAAGACTGGCGCAGGGCGGATGGCAGTACCGGGTCATATTGCTCACCCAGCGTTTCCGCCATTTCTTCCTGAAGTGCGCTGATTCGCTCCTGTGCTTCCTGTATCTGCCGTTCGGTTTTTGCACGAAGTTTTTCTGAGCTTTTACCGAACTGCATACGTTGCAGTTTCGCAACCAGCGCCTTCAGCCGGTTGATTTCGGAAGCATAAGCCGCCACCCGCTGTGAGAGCAGGCGGTTGTATTCAGCCATCTGGCGGATGGTGTCCTGTTGCGTCTGCAACAGTGCCCGCAGGCGGGCGTTCTCATGAGCAAGTGAGGTGTCCATATCCTCACTTTACAACGGGTTATATGCGGATTCCAGCGCGTTCCGTTCGTTTCGGGTGCTTCCAGTTGATACCTTCAAGAAGCATGGATAACTGAGCCGGAGTAAGGTGCACCTTGCCGTCACGGGTGACTGGCCAGACGAAGCGGCCCCGCTCCAGGCGTTTGGTGAAGAGGCACAGTCCGTCACTGTCAGCCCACAACACTTTTATCTGGTCACCCCGGCGTCCGCGGAAGATGAACAGGTGTCCGGAGAACGGGTCATCCTTCAGGACGTTCTGAACTTTTGATGCCAGGCCGTTAAAGCCATTTCGCATATCGGTGATACCTGCAACCAGCCAGATACGCGAACCTGCAGGGAGAGATATCATCAGTGGCTGCTCCCTTTTATTTCGCGGATAAGTGTCTGTAATAACGCCGGCGTCAGTTTACCTTTAAGCCTGAGAGTTCCGGCCGGCAGAACCAGCTCACAACACAGACTGTCGGACGGTGTATTTATCTGCTCTGGTTCCTGTGCGGGGGCCGGGATTTTATTATCCGGCTCCGGCGTTAACGTCACGGGAAGCAGTGCCGGCATATTTTTTCCGGAAGGCAGCAGGCCACCTTTCCGGTATTGATGGCGCCAGTTGAAGAGCAGGTTATCGTTGATTCCGTTTTCCCGGGCGATCTGCGCCACACAGGCTCCGGGCTGCAGTGACTGCTCCACTAAGGCGATTTTAAACTCATAAGGGAAGTTGGGCCGCCGGGGACGTTTTTTTACCACGGGGGCTTCGGATATAACGGTGCTTTCAGGACGTACGACTGGTACCGTGGAAAATTGTCCGTAAAGGCAGGCATCAAGTTCCTGCTCCGACATGCCTGCGGGCAAAGGCCACGAAAGGCCAGCTCTCCGAAAGCGCACGAACATACTACAAACTGTTGATTTTGGTACACCCAGGCGACGCCCGGCCACAACCCGGGGTAAATGTTCTTCAAAGTGAAGACGTAAAGCTTCAGTGATCCAGGTCCGGTGTTTCATACGATAGTGTCCATTAAAAATGATGGACATTATTTTTGTAGAGCCGGAGGAAACAGACCAGACGGTTTAAATGAGCCGGTTACAGAGGTGAAACGGGTAAGAGAAAACGAGCGCAATAAGATACGCGAAAAACAACTTCAGGCATTAAATGATGCTCATTCAGTAAAGGAACGTTAATCCTGTTTTCCTGTTAAAAGCCTCCATCTCTTATTTGTGCTGTGGTTTTAAGAATGGCACTGCGTGATATATCCACGGCCCACAGACTGATATTTTCCTTTTTTAAACGCACTAAGGAATACTCATATGAGTAATAACCCACTTGAGACCGTCACTCAGGCGGTTAATTCACTGCTGACTGCGCTTAAATTACCAGATGAATCCTCTCAGGCTAATCAGATCCTCGGTGAGATGAGCTTCCCGCAGTTCAGCCGTCTGCTGCCGTACCGTGATTACAATCAGGAGTCCGGCCTGTTCATGAATGACACCACGATGGGCTTTATGCTGGAAGCCATTCCTATCGGCACTGTTGCAAAGTTAGCGATGAGGCAGCCTTTTGTCTTATTCAAAGGCCTTACATTTCAAAAACTCTGCTTACCAGGCGCATTTCGCCCAGGGGATCACCATAATAAAATGCTGAGGCCTGGCCTTTGCGTAGTGCACGCATCACCTCAATACCTTTGATGGTGGCGTAAGCCGTCTTCATGGATTTAAATCCCAGCGTGGCGCCGATTATCCGTTTCAGTTTGCCATGATCGCATTCAATCACGTTGTTCCGGTACTTAATCTGTCGGTGTTCAACGTCAGACGGGCACCGGCCTTCGCGTTTGAGCAGAGCAAGCGCGCGACCATAGGCGGGCGCTTTATCCGTGTTGATGAATCGCGGGATCTGCCACTTCTTCACGTTGTTGAGGATTTTACCCAGAAACCGGTATGCAGCTTTGCTGTTACGACGGGAGGAGAGATAAAAATCGACAGTGCGGCCCCGGCTGTCGACGGCCCGGTACAGATACGCCCAGCGGCCATTGACCTTCACGTAGGTTTCATCCATGTGCCACGGGCAAAGATCGGAAGGGTTACGCCAGTACCAGCGCAGCCGTTTTTCCATTTCAGGCGCATAACGCTGAACCCAGCGGTAAATCGTGGAGTGATCGACATTCACTCCGCGTTCAGCCAGCATCTCCTGCAGCTCACGGTAACTGATGCCGTATTTGCAGTACCAGCGTACGGCCCACAGAATGATGTCACGCTGAAAATGCCGGCCTTTGAATGGGTTCATGTGCAGCTCCATCAGCAAAAGGGGATGATAAGTTTATCACCACCGACTATTTGCAACAGTGCCGAAAAAACAACAAGAACGCCCATTCCGGTGACAAACAGCACGCAAGACAGTCAATTGCATAACGGTCTTAAAAAGACACTACACGATGCACTGACCGCAAAAATCCAGCTCACTAGCTTTGAGGCTAAATTTCTAAGCGATATGCAAAGCAAGCACGATCTCAACGACTCATTTACATAGCTGACCCAAAAACAACGAGCCACGCTAGAGAAAATTTTAGCTAAATACGGACGGTTCTGAGGTATCTATGGCACTGGTATCAATCAGCGAAGCCGCAAGACTGACAGGAAAAAGTCGCACAACAGTGCAGTCATACATTAAGCAGGGAAAACTGACCAAGTGCACAGATAGCAGTGGTTCTTCAAAGCTAGATACATCAGAGCTTCTGCGTGTTTTCGGATCATTTACTGGTCAGCAACTTGGCAGTGAACAATCAGGCAGCACTGTGCAGAGTTTGGCAGGAGAATCCGTACAGTTAACTGACCAGAATTTGCTGCATGAAAACTATGCTTTAAAAGCTGAAATAGAACTCGTAAAGGCATTGCTGCGTGAAAAAGAACTCCTACTCGCTGAAAAAGACAAGCGCAACGAGGATCTCAAGCAAGCCCTGTTACTGATAGAGTCCAAGCTACCGGCAACACCAGAACCTGTCACGCAGCCGATGGTGAAAAAATCATGGAAATTCTGGAAAAAATAGAGGTTTCAGCCCGTTTGCTGGCTGAAATCATATCCGTCGTTTTGATAACAAACCGGCAACACAAAAACAGCCAATTTTGGGGGCAGAAAACAGGCTGTTTTGCGCGTTTTGACGTGTTTTCGTCGTGAGTACCTGATCGGTGGTGCGCGTAAGATCCCTTATGTTAAATACCACCTGTTTTGGTGCATTTTTCCGCAATTGTATCAGCAGCATTACTGTCAGGTTCCAGCATTGGACGCGATACCTTACAATCATTTCAATCTCTAACAGTCATAAGGCCATGACATGCAGACCGAATTAATCAAAGAACTGAACAAGGTTTTAAAAGCGTTTCCGCAATTTTGGAGCGGAGAAGATTTAAGGGGCCGTTTGGGAAACGGACAATATTGTACGGTAAGCCTGTTTTTTGAACAGTCGAAATCATCGCAGTAGGGTGAACTCCCGCGCTATACGACGTTTTCCGCGGTTTTTGGCTAATCGGATAACCTAAATGCGATACTGATTAGGCGATAATTTAAAAGCGATAGCCACTGGCTCTAAATCAATCCGTTACGGGTATTAGTGGTTAAATATCGCGCTGAACGTACAATAATTTCCGATCTCTAAACTGATCCCTTCTACAACTTGCATACAGGGCACTCGAACCCATGAAACGACTATTAGCCGCCTCATTGGCGCTGGCATTAGCAGGATGCGCTACTCCCGCACCCAAAGCCCCGCATCCAGACAAAGCCGCGATAGAGGCAGCGGAGATTGCCAGATACAGCGATCAGCAACTTTGCCAGGCATCTGACGCGATACAGCCGAGCCTGAATGTTAACCCATCCAGCCATCCTGAATACAACGACAATCTTAGCCGCTCAAAAGCCCTAGAGGCAGCTGCCCGCTCGCGTAATCTGAGCTGCTATAAGCTGAAGGCTGCCAATAGTAAGGCAATCAAACCGATGACCGCGCGCCAGAAGCAGGCCCGTGCAACTGCTGTGTGCGAAGGCTACGCCCAGCGTACCCAGTTCGCTAATCCGTCTGTTGCGTACTCTATGTGCCTCAAAGGCGCGCAATCCACGCCAGAAAAATGCACCCGCGACAATACGCACTTCAGCAGTGAAGCCACTAAGCTCACGGGCGCAAGCCGTGCTGAATACACTGAAATCGGCAATGCCTTCCGCATTGGATGCAATCTGAACTAAGGGATCTCTCATGAAACTACGCCACACACTCATTATGTCCGCGGCGTTTCTTATGGCCTACCAGGCTAATGCTGGCACCCCATCAACCATAGATCCCGCAGCAAAAGAAATAGCGTCAATGATGTGCCGGTGGGTGCTGGACGGGGGTAAGTTGACCGACCCAGCGCAGCGGCTGACAATCTACGAGAACGGAAAATATGAGCGTTGGCTGGAGCTTCACCCGTCCGACAAAGGGGGCATGCCACCTATCGTGTATGAACGCCATCGAGAAGGCGGTTTCGTCGCAGATGACAAGTACAAAGAGTATTACTGGAAAGGCTCTAACTTCCGATTGACGATGCTGCGGGACGCCATCTTGCGCAAAAGCGAGGTAACGTTGGCACTTGAGGATATTTATAATGCGTCCATGCCCATCAGTGATGCAAAGTGTGAGAATGTAACGTATGCAAACAGCAACTAATTCCAGCGTGAAATTTCAGCCTTGGGTGGGTGACCATTATCACTCAAGCCGCTACGGCGTCCGCGTTATGGTGTTGGGTGAGTCCCACTATGGTGAACCGGAAGACTACGCCCCTGACTTTACCCAGCACGTTATTAACGAGCATGCTTTCCAGCCAGGGCTTCGTTTTTTCACGATAGCCACCAATCTGCTACGAGGCACAACTGACGAGCCGACCGCAGAGGAACGGCGTGAAGCCTGGCAGCATGTAGCCTTCTACAACTACGTTCAGGAGTTTGTGGGCGATGCTGGCCGTATACGTCCCACGCGTGCTATGTGGCGTGATGCAGCTACTGTGCTTGAAGAAGTGGTGGCCGAGCTGAGGCCCGATGTCATTTTGGTGTTGGGCTATCAGATGTGGGATCACTTACCGGAACTGCCGGTAACATGGGCTTGCGTC
The DNA here is from genome assembly GCF_059615875.1 of Citrobacter sp. CRE-46. Classification (NCBI taxonomy): domain Bacteria; kingdom Pseudomonadati; phylum Pseudomonadota; class Gammaproteobacteria; order Enterobacterales; family Enterobacteriaceae; genus Citrobacter; species Citrobacter sp. CRE-46. The sequence continues at coordinate 19,051 of NZ_JCAPUG010000002.1, forward strand.
AAGCATCCCTGCGGCGGAATGTCTTACGATGAGGCGATCCCCGAGTTCAACCGAGCCATCGCAGAAGCCCTTTCCCTGGCTGGCTAAAGTTCTTTGGCCTTGGCACCGGCTGGGGTCATTCTTACTCTCCACTGCTACCCATAACTACAGGAATAAAAATGAGTATTCAGCGTCGTGAAGTGTACCTGGTCCTGAAAAAGCTGCCAGATGGGCGGGTGATCTATGTGGAAGGTATCAGATGTGCCCATAATTACTTTTTTGATGGGCATTCCAGAGTAGGCTTATCCGCAGGTAGTTCAGCGAGCTTTGTAGAATTCTCACCTAATGAGCGTCCAATGCAGCTTTTCCACATGCCGAATGAGAACAATGGCAAATGGCAGGCGGCTTTCCATAACTTTGGCTGCTCGCCTGAGTTCGGCGAACCTGAAATGGAATACATCATTTTTGTCGGTGCCTATTCTAACGACCGCGACTGTACTTTCGATCTGATGCGTGAAGGGTTAAATCGTGCGTGGGAAATTGTTGAAGGCAATCGCCAACTGCGAGATGGCGAGTTTAACGACTAACGACACTGCTCATGCTATGGGGCTTTATTTTAAGGACGCCCCATGGCACTAGCCCTACACCACGTCTTTGAGATCCTGCAATTTTCGGCCTCAAAACCGAGCACCGCGCGTGAAGTGCGCGGTATAGTTACCCACGCATACAAAAGCTCATTGCGGCAGTTCACGCTGTTCTCGGGCCTGGTATCGCTGGACGCTCTTTCTCACATCGAAGACGGCACCTACAAAGGGCGTACCCTACTGCGATGATTTGGCCTGTTCAAAAAACAGGCTTGCCGTACAATATTGTCCGTTTCCCAAACGGACCCCTTTTACGTGTTCCGGCGTGTTTTCGTGGTGAGTGGTGTTCGGGTGGTGCGCGTAAGAGAGTTTATGTTAAATACCACTTATTCTGGTGCATTTTCCCGCAACTGAATTCAACTCATCGCTGTCGGGTTCCAGCGCCGGACGCTATATCTTACAATCATTCAGATATTAAACAGTCATAAGGTCATGACATGCAGACAGAATTAATAAAAGAACTTAACAAGGTTTTAAAAGCATTCCCGCAGTTCTGGAACGGAGAGGAATTACAACGTTCAATGGTGAGTGACGCTATCAGTCAAAAGCAGCCAGACCTTATCAAGGCATTGGTGGCGAATGAAAAAATCCGCGCTGTTTACGGTACGGATATAGACGGAATTTTTATTTTTGATTTTGATAATTTATGCAAATTTCTTAAATACAAAGAATACTGGGCGAACAGCTTCACTAAATACCGGAACAAGGTGGGATTAACCAGTGAAGGGAAATACCTTGATTACAGCTCTGATGTGGTGCTGGACTTTCCTTTTAAGGATTGTGTTCTTGAAGGCGGAATGACCAAAGAAAATCAGGGGAAAGATGAGATTTATTACAATGAAATCATTGCTCGTGATGAGATTGATCGACTTTTCTCTCCAAAGGTATTCACTAATGTTAAACGACATACAAAAAATGGTGCACAAAACAATATATCTTACTTTGATCAAAGTGATAATTTAATCATCAAAGGAAATAACTTAATTGCCCTTAATTCATTAATAACCCCCCATAAAGGCGAGGTAAAGTTAATATATATTGACCCTCCATATAACACTGGTTCCGATAGCTTTAAATATAATGATAGATTTAACCACTCCACGTGGTTAACATTCATGAAAAATAGGCTTGAAACATCACTTAAATTATTATCAGATGATGGGTTTATTTTTATACAATGTGATGATAACGAGTTATTCCATTTGAAGGTGTTAATGGATAACATATTTGGTGTAGAAAACTTCATCAATATTATAACAATAAAAACAAAGATAGGTGGTGTATCTGGAAGCTCGGAAGGAAAAAGCTTAAGAGATGCAACTGAATTTATAATTTTATATTCGAAAAGAAAAGAACTTGCCATGCTTAACCCTGTTTTCAAAAAAACAGAGGTAATTCAGTATGTAAATGAATACAAGGATAGCGGTAAGAGCTGGAAATACACTCAAATACTCTTAGATTTAGGTGCAAAAACGCCCATAAAAAGTGAAGATGGAGTTACTTACAATCACTACCCCTATGCCAAAACCACCTCCATATCTAGATTTTCAAAAGAAAAAGGCATAAGTGAAAACGACGTATATAAAGACTATGCAGGGATTGTTTATAGAACAACAAATGCACAATCCAGTGTCAGAGGCCGAGTTCTAAAAGAACTAGAAGAAATAAATAATGGCATTGTTAGCGTAGAGTACACACCATTAAAAGGGAAAAACAAAGGAACGCCAGTTGAAATATTCTACAACGCCAGCAATAAAGATATGTTTATGTTCCTATCCGACATGCTGGAGAAAAATGGTGAAAGTTATAACTACATGCAGAAAATAAATACCTTATGGGATGACATCCAATATAACAATTTAAATAAAGAAGGTGGATATGTAAGTTTCGAAAACGGAAAGAAACCAGAGTTGTTAATTAAAAGGGTCATAGAGCTATCTACAAAGGCAGGCGATTTAATCTTAGACTTTCATTTAGGTAGCGGAACAACCGCAGCAGTAGCCCATAAGATGGGGCGTCGCTACATTGGTATTGAACAGATGGATTACATCAACGACATAACGGTACCACGCCTGCAAAAAGTCATCGGAGGTGAACAGGGGGGGATCTCAAAAGACATCAACTGGCAGGGTGGCGGCAGCTTTGTCTACGCTGAACTGATGGAGCTGAACGCCTACTTTGTGCATGAAATACAGAAAGCGCAGTCCACTGAAGAACTCGAAAAGCTCTTTGCCGTGATGAAAACAGAGGCACATCTCAACTATCAGGTGGCACTGGAGAACGTGCTGTCGGCTGAGTACGAAGTGGATGGTATTTTCCGTAAAGTCGCCTTCAGCGAACTGGAACTGCATGAGCAGAAGCAACTGCTGATTGAAATCCTCGATAAAAATCAGCTCTATGTGAACGCTTCCGATATGGATGACAGTGACCTGAACATTTCAGAGAGCGATAAAGCCTTTACCCGCAGCTTCTACGGAATGGAGTGACGGCATGGCGAAGAAACCGACCTCAGCCGGCAGCGAGAAGCTGCTGTTTAACAAGCTGAAGCAATTTGATGAACCGGGGCTGTTCCACGATAACTACCAGACGCCGGACTACATTCAGGCGAATCTGAAGGATGCCCTGCGTCCGTATCAGCACGGTGCACTGCGTTACCTGCATTACACGCAGCGTAAACGTGAAGAGGCGCTGCTGCATTACCGTCATCTGCTGTTTCACATGGCAACCGGTGCAGGGAAAACGATGGTGATGGCGGGGACGATACTCTATCTGTTTAAAGAGTACGGGTATCAGAATTTCATCTTCTTCGTGCATACCGACGCGATTATCCAGAAAACCCGTGAGAACCTGCTGAATCCGCAGTCGCCGAAGTACCTGTTCAGTCAGGAGCTGGAAATCGACGGGGAAAAAATCACCATCGCACCGGTGGAGACGTTCCCGTCCGTACCGGAACGCAACACGATTTACCTTAAGCTCTCAACCATCCATAAGATGCACGATGAGCTGAACAGCTATCGTGAGAACAGCATCACCTACGAGGATTTGAAGGAAATTCCGCTTGTGCTGCTTGGTGACGAGGCGCATCACTTCAACGCCGGCACCAAAGCCAGAGGAAAGTCGAAAACCTCACCGGAGAACGAGGAGCAGACCTGGGAACGCACGATTGAGAACATCCTCGACCTGCGACCGGATAACCGGCTGTTCGAGTTCACCGCCACCATTGACCTGGCAAATAAAGATATCGGGCAAAAATACCGTGACAAAGTGGTTTATCAGTATGACCTGAAGCAGTTCATGTCAGACGGCTATTCGAAGAAAGTCATGCTGCTGGAAGCCAACCAGAATGACGGTGACAAGATGCTCGATGCGGTACTGTTAAGCCAGTACCGTAAACTGACAGCAGCAGATAACGGCATCACCGGCTTCAAGCCGGTCATTCTGTTCAAGTCGAACAAGATTGCGATATCAAAGGCGAAGCAGGAGGAGTTTTCGCAACTGATTGCGGCAATGACGCCTGAGAGCGTCAGACGCCACCTGGCGAACAAAAGAGTACAGCTCAGCTCTGACACCAGTATCTGGCACAAAGTGATTCAGCGTTACGCTGACAGCGATTTAGTGACGGTTATCCAACAGATTCAGGAAGACTTTAACGACTTCAACCTGCTGAACGTCAACAAGTCAGACCTGCTGGAAGAAAACCCCGTCCTGCTGAACACACTGGAAAACATCGATAATCCGGTGAGAGCCGTCTTTGCCGTGGCGAAGGTCAACGAAGGCTGGGACGTGCTCAACCTCTACGACATTGTCCGCATCAGCGAGCAGGCGAGCAGCAGCAAAACCGGCACGGACAGCGAGGCGCAGCTTATCGGGCGTGGTGCGCGTTACTACCCGTTCGTTTATGACGGTAAGCGCAGCTTCACCCGCCGGTTTGATAACAGCGCGAAAGATTTGAGTGTGCTGGAGCAACTGCACTATCACACCATCAATGAACCAGCTTATATAAAAACGCTGCACGCATCATTAGAGCAGGCGGACATTGACGTGCATCAGGATGGCAGCGGCACGATTGAACACGCCAGACTGAAAGAAGACTTCAAGAAATCCACGGTCTATCAGACGGGTAAGCTGTATTTCAACAAAGTGGAAGAGATTGAGAGCAGCAGCCGGCGCTGGGAAACCTACTCGCTGGAAACACGCTTTGAGATACCGTATCAGACCGCCGGTGAGGAGTCGCTGGACAACCTGACGGGCGCAACGGCAGTCATAACAAAACCGGAACCCCTGGTACTGGACGAGCGTTTTTACCGCAAGGCGATGCAGAGGATCAGCTTCTACGCGCTGGATAACCTGCAACGCTTCTTCCCGAAACTGACCGGCATCCGTGAGTTTATTCGCAGTGACGCCTATCTTGGCAAGCTAAAAATCACCGTCACCGTACCGCAGTCACTGGATTTCTCCTCTGTACCGGCAAAAGAGAAACTGCACCTGCTGGAAACTGTGCTGCTGCGCATCTCAGAGAACATACGCCGCAATGACCAGAAGGTGAAAGGCACGTACCGCTTTATCAGCCAGCCGGTGAAGGAGGTGATTAAAGACTACAGCCTGCACATTGACCCGTCGGTGGTCATTAACCAGAAAATCACCACCGCACCGACCATCGGTAAAAAATGGTACGTGTACGATAACGCGATACTGAACCAGCTTGAGCATCGCCTTGTGAAAACGCTGGAAGCATTCATGCCGAAGCTGAAAGCGCGTTACGACGACATTTACGTACTGCGTAACGACGAGCAGTCAACGCGCTTTAAACTCACGGAGTTCGGCGGCGTGCGCGGGTTTATGCCGGATTTCATCATGATACTGACGCGCCATTCGGACAACACTTACTGGCAGGTGTTCCTTGAGCCAAAGGGGGATGACCGGCTGCTGGATGACGCATGGAAAGAGCAGATGCTGGAAACGCTGAATGACAGGGAGCGCATTGTGATTGATGAAAATGAGGACGTCAGGCTGGTCGGGATTAAATTCTTTGCCAACAGTCAGATGGATGCCTTCGTCAGCGACATGCAGAACAGGCTGAATGAGGGAGAATCGCTCGAAACCGCCTCGTTCTCCCTGCCGTTGTAGGTCGCAACAACACCCAATAGCGGAGCGTAATGCTCCGTTATTTTATTTCTTAATAATCATCCAGGTATTCTCTTTATCCCCATACGTGGTGCGGGTGTCCACCTTAACGCAGGGCTTTCCGTCACACGTAGAGATATCAGCCAGCGGCGCTTTTTTCTGCCAGACAGCTTCCATACGCTGCATTTCAGCAATCCGGCTGTACCCGTCATTCATAAACCATGTCAGTGCCGTCACACAGCAAGCCAGGACGAAGAATATCGTCAGCACAAGATAAATCGCCGATTTCCACGTATAGCGATACATTTCACGGCGCATGGCGTTAACGGAGTCATTAGCTGCTTTCACGACCTGATTAAGGGCATTCACGGCGGGCTTCTGCTGCTCAGTGCCGGCTTGTGTTAACGCCTGCGTAACCTGATTCATAGCGGAGCTGACAGACTTTCTGACTGTATCGGTCATATTACCGGACGCACTGTCCAGCTCCCGGATAACCTTGCTCAGTGTTTCGCTCTGCCGCTGTAACTGCACGGAGGCAGCCTGAAACTCCTCAGTCAGCGTGCTCACTCGTTTTTCCAGCGCCTGATGATGCCCGATAAGGGCAGCAATCTGTTTAATTTCGTCGCTCATATCAAATCCTGCTTATCGTGAGAATGACCAGCCTTTATCGGGCTTCTGTCGTTTCTGTTCGGCAATGCGCTGCCGCTCTTTCTCCTGCTGACGCTGTTTTTCCGCCAGTCTCGCCCGCTCTTTCTGCCGTTCCATTTCCTGATGTATCTCCTGAAACTCCGCCATCGCATCGTTAACAAGGGACTGAAGGTCAATTTCTTCCTGTATGTCCTTCATGGCATCGCTGACCAGTGCATTCAGCTTCTCCGGCTCTTTTTCAAAATCGAATACCCTGCCGGAAACGGCGTCCTGTTCGGGATCAGATTTCTGCGTCTGTTTTAGCGGCACTGTTGCAAATAGTCGGTGGTGATAAACTTATCATCCCCTTTTGCTGATGGAGCTGCACATGAACCCATTCAAAGGCCGGCATTTTCAGCGTGACATCATTCTGTGGGCCGTACGCTGGTACTGCAAATACGGCATCAGTTACCGTGAGCTGCAGGAGATGCTGGCTGAACGCGGAGTGAATGTCGATCACTCCACGATTTACCGCTGGGTTCAGCGTTATGCGCCTGAAATGGAAAAACGGCTGCGCTGGTACTGGCGTAACCCTTCCGATCTTTGCCCGTGGCACATGGATGAAACCTACGTGAAGGTCAATGGCCGCTGGGCGTATCTGTACCGGGCCGTCGACAGCCGGGGCCGCACTGTCGATTTTTATCTCTCCTCCCGTCGTAACAGCAAAGCTGCATACCGGTTTCTGGGTAAAATCCTCAACAACGTGAAGAAGTGGCAGATCCCGCGATTCATCAACACGGATAAAGCGCCCGCCTATGGTCGCGCGCTTGCTCTGCTCAAACGCGAAGGCCGGTGCCCGTCTGACGTTGAACACCGACAGATTAAGTACCGGAACAACGTGATTGAATGCGATCATGGCAAACTGAAACGGATAATCGGCGCCACGCTGGGATTTAAATCCATGAAGACGGCTTACGCCACCATCAAAGGTATTGAGGTGATGCGTGCACTACGCAAAGGCCAGGCCTCAGCATTTTATTATGGTGATCCCCTGGGCGAAATGCGCCTGGTAAGCAGAGTTTTTGAAATGTAAGGCCTTTGAATAAGACAAAAGGCTGCCTCATCGCTAACTTTGCAACAGTGCCCGTTTTTCCGATGTGCCGAAATGCCCGCTTACCAGGGTGTGCAGCTCATTCAGAATATAATCATACATCTGATAATGCGCTTTCCACGGCTCCTGTGTGGCATTGACATAAAACCCGGCACCCTGGCCGAGATCGTACTCTTTATCATCCGCCACCTGACTGCCGCGCGGACTGGTATCCGGCGCGACAATCACCAGGCCGTGTTCCGCTGCGTAACGCTGTGCCCCGGCTTTGGTGATAAAATTCTGCTCGTTGCAGGTCAGCCCGGAAAGCCAGTACAGCACAGGACATTTCTCTGTTTTTGCCTGCGGCGGCAGAAACACGGAAAAAGTCATCGGCGTGCCGGTCACCGCAGAGTGGTGACGCCAGACTTCCTGGCTGCCGCCGAAACAGACGTGATGTTCAATCCGTTCCATAGTATCTCCCTGAATACGTTATCAGTAATGAATGACTGTGCGGATGGATTTGCCGTCGTGCATCAAATCAAAAGCTTCATTGATTTTATCCAGTTCCATGGTGTGCGTGACAAACGGCGCCAGCTCGATTTTGCCGCTCATGGCATCTTCCACCATTCCCGGCAACTGGGTACGCCCTTTCACGCCGCCGAACGCCGTGCCTTTCCAGACCCGGCCGGTCACCAGCTGGAACGGACGGGTTGAAATCTCTTTTCCGGCACCCGCCACCCCGATAATTACCGACTGCCCCCAGCCACGGTGCGCACTTTCCAGCGCCGACCGCATCACATTGACATTGCCGATACATTCAAAGGTATGATCCACACCCCATTTGGTCATTTCGACCAGCACCTGCTGAACAGGTTTGTCATAATCATTGGGATTAATGCAGTCTGTGGCGCCGAACTGTTTTGCCAGCTCAAACTTGGATGGATTGGTATCGATGGCAAAGATGCGCCCCGCTTTTGCCTGACGTGCGCCCTGCACCACGGCCAGCCCGATACCGCCGAGGCCGAATACCGCCACAGAATCCCCTTCCTGTACCTTCGCGGTATTGTGTACCGCGCCGATCCCGGTGGTCACGCCGCAGCCGAGCAGGCAAACCTGCTCCGCATTGGCCTGCGGATTGATTTTCGCCAGTGATACTTCCGCCACAACGGTATATTCGCTGAATGTCGAGCAGCCCATATAGTGATAGAGCGGCTGACCGTTATACGAAAAACGGCTGGTGCCGTCCGGCATCACGCCTTTGCCCTGGGTTTCGCGGACGGCAACACAGAGGTTGGTTTTACCGGAGGTACAGAAATCACACTCGCCGCACTCGGCGGTGTACAGCGGGATCACATGGTCGCCCGGTTTCACACTGGTCACGCCCTCACCGACCTCAACCACCACCCCGGCACCTTCATGGCCGAGCACCACCGGGAACAGACCTTCCGGATCATCACCGGAAAGCGTGTAGGCATCGGTATGGCATACCCCGGTGTGACTGATTTTCACCAGCACTTCACCTTTCTTCGGCGGTGCCACATCAATTTCAACAATTTCAAGGGGTAAACCCGGCCCGAAGGCGACTGCTGCGCGTGATTTCATAACGGTTCCTCTGTGTCTGAGGCTTATCATGGCAGGCGATAAGCACGAATGCCGTCCACCATACCGCACAACAGCGCTGCCTGTATAGCGCCGGTCAGCAGGTGGCCGCCACCGGTGCCGGTTTTCTGATCAGCAGACAGATTGCCAGCAGCAGACCGTACAGTGCCGTGCCAATCAGCCACACCGTACCGTCCGCACTCTGCTGTGTCTGACTGAAAATAAAAGCAAACAGCAGCGGGCCCGCCACGCCGGTCAGATTGGTCAGGCTGACCAGCACACCCTGTAGTTTTCCCTGATTTGCCGCCGATGCCCCGGCAGAGATAATGCCCTGCAATGCAGGCAGTGCAATTCCGCCGCCTGCCAGCAGGATCAGGACCGGATACACCATCCATCCGGAAGTGATAGCAGACATCAGTAAAAACGCGGTGGCATCGGCAATAAATCCGGCGAAAATAATGGTTTTCTCACTCAGCCGTTTTGCCAGCGCCCCGGCAACCACCGCCTGAAACAGTGCATGCATCGCCCCGAGTCCCGCCAGTGAAAAACCGACCGCCGCGCTGTCCCAGGCAAAGCGGCTCTCCGTAAACAATACCCAGACAGTGGCCGGGATCTGCCCGATAAGCTGCGCGGTAAAAAAGACAAACAGCAACAGCGCCAGAGGTTTAAGCAGTGTGATAAAGCTGATACCTGCGCTTTCTTGTTTCTGCTCCGCCGGTTTTTCTTCTGTCTGTACCGCCGGTTTAAAGATAAAAAAGACCATCAGAAAGGTGCAGGCATTCAGTATTGCCGCAATGACAAACGGCAGATGCGGTGAGATATCCCCCGCCAGTCCGCCGATAGCCGGCCCGGCAATCAGCCCGGCACCAAAGGCCGCACCGAGACGGCCGAACCAGGCGGTACGCTCGCTGACCGCCGTGCTGTCCGCCACTACCGAAGCCGCAACCGCGCCGGTGGCACCAGTGATCCCGGAGATAATCCGCCCGAGATACAACATCCACAGCACATTGGACAGTGCCAGCAGTGTGTAATCAAACGCGGCACCCGCCAGGGATAACAGCAGCACCGGTCTGCGCCCCAGCTTATCTGACCATCTGCCCAGCAGCGGAGCAAAACAGACCTGCATCACCGCATACAGCGCCAGCAGAATGCCGTAATGGTTTGCCACATCCGCTTCCGGGAGATATTCCCGCAGCAGTGACGGTAATACCGGCATGATCAGACCAATTCCCATCGCGTCCAGCAGTGTAATCACCAGCGCGATGACAGCGGGTTTATTCATTTTTCAGATCCTGTGTTAATTCCCTATCATTGATAGAGTTGGAATATATCCCTATCAATGATAGAGTGTCAATCTGAAAATCGGAGGAGACGGTCATGGCACGGCTGAACAGAGAATCGGTTATTGATGCGGCACTGGAACTGCTGAATGAGACAGGGATTGACGGGCTGACGACCCGCAAGCTGGCGCAGAAGCTGGGAATAGAACAGCCGACACTTTACTGGCATGTGAAAAATAAACGGGCGTTACTGGATGCGCTGGCGGTGGAGATCCTGGCGCGTCATCATGATTATTCACTGCCTGCGGCGGGGGAATCCTGGCAGTCATTTCTGCGCAATAATGCAATGAGTTTCCGCCGGGCGCTGCTGCGTTACCGTGACGGGGCAAAAGTGCACCTCGGCACCCGCCCTGATGAAAAACAGTATGATACGGTGGAAACCCAGTTACGCTTTATGACAGAAAACGGCTTTTCACTGCGCGACGGGTTATATGCGATTTCAGCGGTCAGTCATTTTACCCTTGGTGCCGTACTGGAGCAGCAGGAGCATACTGCCGCCCTGACCGACCGCCCTGCAGCACCGGACGAAAACCTGCCGCCGCTATTGCGGGAAGCGCTGCAGATTATGGACAGTGATGATGGTGAGCAGGCCTTTCTGCATGGCCTGGAGAGCCTGATCCGGGGGTTTGGGCACTGTTGCAAATAGTCGGTGGTGATAAACTTATCATCCCCTTTTGCTGATGGAGCTGCACATGAACCCATTCAAAGGCCGGCATTTTCAGCGTGACATCATTCTGTGGGCCGTACGCTGGTACTGCAAATACGGCATCAGTTACCGTGAGCTGCAGGAGATGCTGGCTGAACGCGGAGTGAATGTCGATCACTCCACGATTTACCGCTGGGTTCAGCGTTATGCGCCTGAAATGGAAAAACGGCTGCGCTGGTACTGGCGTAACCCTTCCGATCTTTGCCCGTGGCACATGGATGAAACCTACGTGAAGGTCAATGGCCGCTGGGCGTATCTGTACCGGGCCGTCGACAGCCGGGGCCGCACTGTCGATTTTTATCTCTCCTCCCGTCGTAACAGCAAAGCTGCATACCGGTTTCTGGGTAAAATCCTCAACAACGTGAAGAAGTGGCAGATCCCGCGATTCATCAACACGGATAAAGCGCCCGCCTATGGTCGCGCGCTTGCTCTGCTCAAACGCGAAGGCCGGTGCCCGTCTGACGTTGAACACCGACAGATTAAGTACCGGAACAACGTGATTGAATGCGATCATGGCAAACTGAAACGGATAATCGGCGCCACGCTGGGATTTAAATCCATGAAGACGGCTTACGCCACCATCAAAGGTATTGAGGTGATGCGTGCACTACGCAAAGGCCAGGCCTCAGCATTTTATTATGGTGATCCCCTGGGCGAAATGCGCCTGGTAAGCAGAGTTTTTGAAATGTAAGGCCTTTGAATAAGACAAAAGGCTGCCTCATCGCTAACTTTGCAACAGTGCCAAAATATCGTGCCAGCTGAAGCTCATCCGGTTCACCGGTGAATCTGCCATAGCTTTCAGTCTGCTCAGTGGTCAGAAAGTCAACGGGCATATCGGCCTCCCTGCCTGACGGGCATTTAGTAACATTTTTCCAACCGTACGAAATGTTATAAATTATCGGACATCGTAAAACTGTTACATTAATATGTCTATTAAATCGTAAATTTGTAATAATAGACATGAGTTGTCCGATATTCGATTTAAGGTACATTTTTATGCGACTTTTTGGTTACGCTCGGGTCTCAACCAGTCAGCAGTCTCTTGATCTTCAGGTCAGAGCACTCAAAGACGCAGGTGTGAAAGCAAACCGTATATTTACCGATAAGGCATCCGGCAGTTCAACAGACCGGGAAGGGCTGGATTTGCTGAGGATGAAGGTGGAGGAAGGTGATGTCATTCTGGTTAAGAAGCTCGACCGTCTTGGCCGCGACACTGCCGATATGATCCAACTGATAAAGGAATTTGACGCTCAGGGCGTGGCAGTCCGGTTCATTGATGACGGGATCAGTACCGACGGTGATATGGGGCAAATGGTGGTCACCATCCTGTCGGCTGTGGCACAGGCTGAACGCCGGAGGATCCTAGAACGCACGAATGAGGGCCGACAGGAAGCAAAGCTGAAAGGAATCAAATTTGGCCGCAGGCGTACCGTGGACAGGAACGTCGTGCTGACGCTTCATCAGAAGGGCACTGGTGCAACGGAAATTGCTCATCAGCTCAGTATTGCCCGCTCCACGGTTTATAAAATTCTTGAAGACGAAAGGGCCTCGTGATACGCCTATTTTTATAGGTTAATGTCATGATAATAATGGTTTCTTAGACGTCAGGTGGCACTTTTCGGGGAAATGTGCGCGGAACCCCTATTTGTTTATTTTTCTAAATACATTCAAATATGTATCCGCTCATGAGACAATAACCCTGGTAAATGCTTCAATAATATTGAAAAAGGAAGAGTATGAGTATTCAACATTTTCGTGTCGCCCTTATTCCCTTTTTTGCGGCATTTTGCCTTCCTGTTTTTGCTCACCCAGAAACGCTGGTGAAAGTAAAAGATGCTGAAGATCAGTTGGGTGCACGAGTGGGTTACATCGAACTGGATCTCAACAGCGGTAAGATCCTTGAGAGTTTTCGCCCCGAAGAACGTTTTCCAATGATGAGCACTTTTAAAGTTCTGCTATGTGGTGCGGTATTATCCCGTGTTGACGCCGGGCAAGAGCAACTCGGTCGCCGCATACACTATTCTCAGAATGACTTGGTTGAGTACTCACCAGTCACAGAAAAGCATCTTACGGATGGCATGACAGTAAGAGAATTATGCAGTGCTGCCATAACCATGAGTGATAACACTGCTGCCAACTTACTTCTGACAACGATCGGAGGACCGAAGGAGCTAACCGCTTTTTTGCACAACATGGGGGATCATGTAACTCGCCTTGATCGTTGGGAACCGGAGCTGAATGAAGCCATACCAAACGACGAGCGTGACACCACGATGCCTGCAGCAATGGCAACAACGTTGCGCAAACTATTAACTGGCGAACTACTTACTCTAGCTTCCCGGCAACAATTAATAGACTGGATGGAGGCGGATAAAGTTGCAGGACCACTTCTGCGCTCGGCCCTTCCGGCTGGCTGGTTTATTGCTGATAAATCTGGAGCCGGTGAGCGTGGGTCTCGCGGTATCATTGCAGCACTGGGGCCAGATGGTAAGCCCTCCCGTATCGTAGTTATCTACACGACGGGGAGTCAGGCAACTATGGATGAACGAAATAGACAGATCGCTGAGATAGGTGCCTCACTGATTAAGCATTGGTAACTGTCAGACCAAGTTTACTCATATATACTTTAGATTGATTTAAAACTTCATTTTTAATTTAAAAGGATCTAGGTGAAGATCCTTTTTGATAATCTCATGACCAAAATCCCTTAACGTGAGTTTTCGTTCCACTGAGCGTCAGACCCCTAAAAGAACTTTCCGCTAAGCGATAGACTGTATGTAAACACAGTATTGCAAGGACGCGGAACATGCCTCATGTGGCGGCCAGGACGGCCAGCCGGGATCGGGATACTGGTCGTTACCAGAGCCACCGACCCGAGCAAACCCTTCTCTATCAGGGGTCAGTTTGGATATCGAAAATTATTGTACGTTAAGCTTGTTTTTTGTACACATGAGATATGGAATAGCTTTTCCTCCTAAAAGGCCGCTTGTTTTATCTCATCATCAGATGCCCCTGAAGCATTGAATGGGCATTCTGCATAAACGCTAACTTTACCTCTCCGACATTAAAGAAAACCGAACTCGGTTGATATTGATCAAGAAATCATCTTTTAACTTTATGAAAGTAATAATAATTCTTGTGTGTTGACAAAACACTGCGATAGTAGTGTTGATTATTAGACGATCGGTCAATATTATTTGTCTTCAACTCATTAGCTGAACGCCATACGACCAGACAGACGAGGTTAAAGTGTTTAAATCTTTATTAATCAACAAAACAGACGAACGCTATAGTGCGCAACTTGCTGAAATCGCCGACAGTGAGCTGCCGCAGGGGGATGTGGAGGTCAACATTGATTATTCATCCATCAATTACAAAGATGCACTGGCCATTACGGGCCGTGGCCCAATCGTCCGACACTTTCCAATGGTGCCTGGCATTGATTTTGCTGGTACGGTGTCCGCCAGTTCACATCCCGAATATCAGGCCGGAGATAAGGTCCTCCTGACCGGCTGGGGTGTAGGGGAAAAACACTGGGGCGGGCTGTCCGAAAAAGCACGGGTAAAAGGAGACTGGCTGACGCCGCTACCGGCTGGCGCTAACAGCAAACACGTAATGGCAATCGGAACAGCTGGCTTTACCGCGATGCTGTGTGTAGACGCACTCCTGAATCATGGTGTTAAACCTGAAGATGGTCCGATACTTGTTACCGGTGCCAGCGGAGGTGTCGGAAGTATTGCTGCCATGATCCTTGCATCGATGGGTTACCGCGTAACGGCGTCTACTGGTCGCCCGGAAGAAGCCGCCTGGCTCTATAAAACGGTCGGTGTGGACGAGATTATCAATCGTTCCGAGCTTTCCAGCCCCGGAAAACCGTTACAGAAAGAACGCTGGGCTGCCGCCATTGATACTGTCGGTAGCCATACGCTCTGCAATGCATGCGCCGGGGTGCGTTATGGCAGTATTGTTGCAGCCTGCGGCATGGCACAGGGGATGGAACTCATGGGGAATGTGGCTCCGTTTATCCTGCGTGGCGTCACGCTGAAAGGGATTGACAGTGTCATGTTCGCTAAAGAAAAAAGAGCGGCGATCTGGCTGCAGGCAGTACAGTATTTACCAGAGTCCAGACTGGATAGCCTGACCTCTGTTTATCCGCTCAGTGATGCCATCAATGTGGCCGAAAAACTTCTGAGTGGCGGGATCCGCGGCCGGGCAGTGATTCAATGTAGCTAATTCGATGGATGCCAGGGTCAGCCCGGGGATTAATGTTGAATTTTTAAGGGGCCGGTTCAGGCCCCTTTTTTTACTATTCAGCCGTCACTTCCGGCGACGGCTGATAGCGCACAGAAGTTTTGAAATAGCCCCAGAAATCGTACACCGGCTGGGTTGAACAATAAAGTTTGGCACGCATAACTGCACCTTCCCAGCCACTCCAGAAAATGGCTGCCAGTTGTCTGTTATTCAAATCTGAGCATATTTCGCCCGAAGATAAAGCTTCAGACAGACAGATGGCCACAAGTGCCTGCCAGCTCTCAAGTATATCCTGTAACTGTTTTATAAAAGATAGCGGAAGCCCCGGACTCTCCTGCATCATATTGCCAACCAGGCAGCCCCGGGTGAAGTTGTACTTTTTAATCCCGTCACAGGCATCGTCAATGAAATTTTCCAGACGTACCATTGGCGCGCTGGGTGATTCATGAAGATGTTTTTTGAGTTTATGCGCGAAAAAACGGTCATAGGCATCCAGAACGGTATGTGCATATTCCTCTTTACTCTTAAAGTAGTAATAAAATGAGCCTTTGGGAACACTGGCATTTTTGACAATGGCGTCCACGCCGGTCGAAAGAAAACCGTTCTGAGTGAGCAACTCCAGACCGCTGCGGATAAGATCATTTCGCGTATCTGCATAGGTACCTTCTGTTTTTCGAGGTCTTCCTCGTCCGCGAATTTCACCAGCCATGGCTTATCCCCTGCATTTTATTAATAGAAAAGAATAAGTAATTTTGCACGACAGCTTCAATAAGCTTATCCTCCCTCGCGTTTACATTATGGTGGCTTCTGGAAACTGGACAATGACCTGTACTGCCCCCATCACGCCATAGCAGCTTCTCTGGCAGTCAAAAAGGTTTATGGCCACCTAACTATTACACCATGGCTGCGAATAAACACCGTTATTACTGCTTTTCAGACTGATTCATTATCTTTATAGAGTGCCTGTATCCGGCAAACCTGTGAAGCACTGTAGCCCGTTGCATCTGCGGTTTCGCGAATACTCAGTTTCTTGACCTGCCGGTAATACAGTACTTTCTGGTGCCGCTCCTGATCGGCCTGTTTGCCCCGATATCTCCCCAGCGTATGTGCGCGCTCAATTCCCTGTTTTTGCCGCTGGCGGCGACTCAGCCAGTCCTTATGTGACATTGCGGCCATCAGATCTATCAGCATATTATTGATGGCAGTTATCACGGCGCGGGTAATCGGATCAGCCTGTGAAGGGGCTTTATCTGACAGCGCCTGCCATGACGTAGGAACATCCAGGCTGACAATCCGCAGTTCGTGTTGTTCAATCTGCTTTTTCAGCGTCATCCAGTCGCTATTACTGAGGCGGGTCAGGCGGTCTATCTGCTCAACCAGCAAAATATCATTGCGGTGACTGTCCATCAGTAAGCGTCCCAGCTCAGGACGATCAAGTTTTGTCCCACTGATGTTTTCACGATAATAGCTGGCGATTTTATGTCCCCGCTCCTGAATGAACTGCTCCAGCATCTCTTTTGCCCGATCCGCGAACTGATCTTCCGTTGATGCTCTCAAATAAGCTCTGATGAACATTTTTTCACCGCATTGTCGCATTTAGGTTATTGCATTAACTCTATCGCATATAGGTTATGTCATTCATCGTGTGAGGTCACGTTTTAGTTATGGCATCAGGGTGTACCCTTATGCGATAACCATTTTTGCTAAAAATACCGCATCGGATAATTTATGAGGGAAACTATATGGCAAGGAGGCAGATTCTTTCTCTGTCGGAAAGAGAATCATTACTGGCATTACCGGACGATGAGTTAACGCTGACACGAATGGCCTATTTCAGTGAGCATGATCTGGCGCTTATCAGTGCTCACCGTAAACCTGCCAGCCGTTTTGGTTTTGCCGTCCTTCTTTGCTATCTGAAAAATGTCGGCTTTGCACCGGATAAAAAAATCCCACCCTCTGATGCGCTGCTGAAGCATATCGCCAGCAGGCTAAAACTTACCGGGGATCTCTGGCCTGCTTACCTTTCCGGCAGGGATACCACCCGGCGCGAGCATTTAACCGAACTGTACCGCTATCTTGGCGTAAAAGCGTTCACCGGCAAAATACAGCAGGACTGTATTACACACCTGCTGCCGATGGCGACGCGCACCGATAAAGGTATTCTCCTGGCCGAAGAACTGCTGGTCTGGCTCCGGAAGAACAACGTGATAATCCCCGCGATTGATGTCGTGGAGCGTACCTGTGCGGAGGCCATGGCTGGCGGCGATAAAATCGTATTTCAGACCCTGAATGCCCCGTTAACTCCGGCTCACAGGGATGCCCTTGATCGTTTACTTGAGTCCTCAGATAATCAGTTTTCCAGACTGACATGGCTTCTGCAACCGCCAGGTAAAATCAATGGTAAGAACGTGCTACAACACCTTGATCGGCTCAGTAGCATTGAATCGCTGGCGTTACCGGAAGGTATAGATCGTACCATTCACCAGAACCGGTTGCTGAAACTGGCGCGGGAAGGCCGGAAGATGAGTAGCCGGGATTTGACCCGATTTTCAGCAGCCCGGCGTCATGCGATCTTGGTGTGCGTGCTGGAAGAAGCCCGAGCCACACTGACAGATGAAGTGATTGAGCTGCATGAACGCATGCTGAACAGCCTGTTCAGCAAAGCCAAAAGAACACAGGCTGAGCGCCTTCAGCAGACCGGAAAGCTGATCCAGTCAAAACTGAGGCAGTACATCGATGTCGGCCAGGCACTGTCTGAAGCCCGTGATTCCGGTGGCGATCCATGGCTCGCAATAGAAAACATACTGCCATGGCCTGAATTTGTCGCCAGTCTGGAGGAAACACGCCATCTCGCCAGGAAAAATAATTTTGATCCGCTGCATATTATTACTGAGAAATACAGCACATTACGGAAATATGCCCCGCGCATGTTATCCGCTTTACAGTTAGTCGCCACCCCGGCAGCGCAACCTCTGGCTGATGCGCTGGTTGTGATCAAGGATATGTACCGGAAGCAGTCACGTAAAGTTCCGGCGACAGCGCCGCTTGAGTTTGTCCCTGAAAGCTGGCGCAAGGTGGTGATTACACCTGCGGGTGTTGACCGGCAGTACTATGAATTTTGTGCGCTCAGCGAGCTTAAGGGGGCATTGCGCTCCGGGGACATCTGGGTTAAAGGCTCACGCCGCTACAAAAACTTTGATGATTACCTCATTCCCGAAAAGGACTTTGACAAACTCACACCGGCGCTACCCCTGCCCGTATCTGCTGATTATCATGAGTACATTACCAGCCGTATGACCCTGCTTCAGTCCAGACTTGAAGAGGTCAATGCCATGGCTGCCCTTGGTGAGCTGCCCGATGTGGAAATATCTGACAGGGGAGTAAAAGTATCTCCGCTGGATAATTGCGTCCCGGTGCAGGTTTCACCGCTGGCAGAGCTGGTTTACAGCATGCTACCGCGTCCTAAAATCACGGAAATTCTCGATGAGGTAAACAGCTGGACGACGTTTACCCGACATTTTTCGCATATAAAAAATGACATTACCCGTCCCGATACCCGCCTGCTCCTCACCACCATCCTTGCGGATGGCATCAATCTTGGTCTGACCAAAATGGCGGAAGCCTGCCCCGGAAGCACCAAATCATCACTGGAAGATATCCAGGCATGGTACATCCGCGACGAAACCTATTCAGCCGCCCTTGCAGAGCTGGTAAACGCGCAGGGGAAAAGACCACTTGCGGCATTCTGGGGAGACGGGACAACGTCATCATCAGACGGACAAAATTTCAGAACAGGCAGCTCAGGCCGCTACGCAGGGCAGGTTAACCCGAAATACGGGCAGGAGCCCGGACGTCAGTTTTATACCCATATTTCGGATCAATACAGCCCGTTTTATACCTGCATAATCAGTCGAGTCAGGGATTCAACCCATGTTCTCGATGGCTTGCTGTACCACGAAAGCGACCTGGAAATCAGGGAGCATTACACCGATACAGCGGGTTTCACCGATCATGTCTTTGCCCTGATGCATCTGCTGGGATTTGCGTTCTGTCCGCGAATCAGGGATCTCCACGACAAGAAGCTGTTTATCCAAGGGAAAGCAGACCGGTACCCGGCGCTTCAGTCACTGATATCAACGACCAGCCTGAATCTGAAAGAGATCGAAATTCACTGGCGTGAAGTGCTGCGTCTGGCGACCTCGATAAAGCAGGGAACCGTGACAGCATCTCTGATGCTGAAAAAGCTGGCCAGCTACCCCAAGCAAAACGGACTTGCCAAAGCACTGAGAGAAATTGGCCGCATTGAGCGAACGCTGTTTATGCTCGACTGGTTCCGCGATCCTACACTGCGTCGGCGAGTACAGGCGGGGCTGAATAAAGGAGAAGCCCGTAACGCGCTGGCGCGGGCGGTATTCCTGCACCGGCTGGGTGAAATCAGGGACCGAAAACCGGAAAATCAGAGTTATCGCGCCAGTGGGCTTACGCTGCTGACGGCTGCTATCTCACTGTGGAATACCGTCTATATGGAAAGGGCGATCGATGCCCTGAAGCGTAAAGGGGTGAAGATCAACGAGCAACTGCTGTCACATTTGTCGCCGTTAGGCTGGGAGCACATTAATCTGACAGGGGATTATATCTGGAAAAGCAACAGGATACCGGCTTCCGGTAAGTTTCGTCGGTTGAGACCCGCTAAAGTCGAAAGGTCAAAAAATAGCCTTAACGAATGGAAGGGACTTCCCCTGATTATGCGCCTGATTAACTCTTGTGCAATCATGGGGTACACATCGTCCCGGAGGAATTCGTTATGACTATCACGACTGTCGGTATCGATCTTGCTAAAAATGTGTTTGCTGTTCACGGTGTTGATCAAAATGGTAGAACTGTTCTGGTTAAGCCTAAAGTATCGCGTGCTGCACTTCCTGAGTTAATTGCAAGTTTGCCTCCCTGTGTTATCGGGATGGAAGCATGCTCCGGGGCTCACTACTGGGCAAGATTGTTTCGGCAGTATGGTCATGAGCCACGTCTGATGGCTGCTAAGTTTGTATCGCCTTATCGTATGGCCGGAAAATCAGGAAAAAATGATGCAGCTGATGCTCAGGCTATCTGTGAAGCTGTTCGTCGTCCGCATATGCGGTTCGTACCAGTGAAAGACGAAAGCCAGCAGGCCATGCAGTGTTTACATCGTACCCGTCAGGGTTTTATCGAAGAGAAAACAGCAACGTATAATCGTCTGCGAGGATTGATATCTGAATTCGGTGTCATCGCGCCACAAAGTGCTGATGCCCTGCGCCACATGGTTTCTGTGCAGAAGAGCTCTTTACCGCTTCAGGTTCAGCAATGTGTTGATGATTTGATGGAACACGTTGATCGCATTGAAGCTAACATCACTGAATATGACCGAATTTTGTCCCACATAGCCAAAACAGATCATCGCAGTCAGCGGCTGATGGAGCTAAAGGGCGTTGGTCCCACAACGGCCTGTGCACTGGTCGCCAGTATCGGTAATGCACATGATTTTAAAAATGGACGTCAACTGGCAGCCTGGCTGGGGCTGACGCCATCACAATACAGCAGCGGGGGAAAGTCGAAACTCGGCAGGATCACAAAAGCCGGTGATTCGTATCTGCGAACGCTTCTGGTTCAGGGGGCTCGTTCAGTGCTTATTGGCGCCGGGAAAAGGACTGACTCATTCAGCCGTTGGGTTTGTATGTTGGTTGAGCGCAGAGGGTACTGGCGGGCTGTTGTGGCCATCGCCGCCAAAAATGCGCGGCTGTGTTGGGCATCACTACATTACGGTGATGATTTCCGGCTGTACTCAGTCAACTAAAGCTCGAAGCTGTATAACCATCTGACCTGCAATTCGTTGATGATAAAGGGTTAGACCCCGTGAGGCCTATCTGGCTATTGTACAGGATATACGTATCCGCTTAACGAACAAGAACCTCACGCGCGTCTTTCATCAGGGCCCGAATCGATGACGATTCATCATGGCCGTTTATAGTACCGCAGTCTCTCCCCTTTATTTTTACTGAAGAGCAGACAGAAACCATAAATACCGGCTTTGACATGCCGGGGAAGTCCTTATAGTACAATAATTTTCGATATCCAAACTGACCCCAACATCAGGGATAAGGCTCTCTCAATGACGCCCTGAATCCGAACGTTGCCGACAGCAGGGGAAACCGATTACCTGTGCCTGTGTGAAAATGCCTGCATCCTGTGCTACGAGTTCTCACGATGCCAGGCGGCCGATTTGACTGCCAGTGCCAGTGCGCGTCCTTCTCCTTTCTTTTCCTGTTATACATAGCAACACGCAGATATATATTGACGGAAATAAAATGCACTTAAGTTAAAACTAATGGACATATCAGAACATAACCTATAAATTTATATATGTGCAGTAGAAACAAGTCTAATTAAATATATATCATTAACAATTTCCTCAGGAGTTCTAAAATGAATAAGAAGAGTGACAGAACCTTTCCTAAACCATTTTATTTTGCAGTCCTGTATGTAATAACGTTTTCCTTTTCTTACGCATGTTTATCTGAAATTCAACTAATTGTGTCAAATAATAATTCGCAAATTGATGCGGTGTGGCCATTAAACTGGATTACAGATCCGAACCAACGCATCTATGGTGCAGCTTTTTTAGGAGTGCTTATCTGCTGGGTTATTAATATTGTTTTCAACAAAGTTATTTTTACAAAGTATAAGAATTCGAGAAAACAATCCATCTGAAGCCCATACCTTTTAGGGATGGCGGACGCTTGTTCGCCACCTGAGCTATGCCACACGTTGTACTCCCTCAAAACCCTATCCCAAACTTTCCCTCGTTCAGCGCGTAGTTCTTTTCCTCATCATCCAGTACTCTGAGAGGAACTTTGTTTAGTTTGCACATGATACCCCCCATTTTGGTGGTTTGAACGTAAGATTACGGGTATTGATACCTTATTCAACTATTACTTTTATCCAGCTATTTGATACATAGTCGATACCGTTAATAATATCCACTGCATCGGTATCACATATTACTGTAGTTGTCCCGTAAAAAACACTAACCCATAAATATCACCCCTGAATATTTACGCTACAAACAGCTATTACTTTGTTGTCTTGTTGACGAGGTCTTTTGTACACATGCTGTCGAACGCTAAAATTTATGCTCAACGGAAATTTCGGCAGTTCCAGCGGCTACCGGTATAAACGGAGAATAATTATGCCGCGTGGCGGCATAAAGGCGCCAACAGATGTTAAATATTACACTGAAAGTGAGTGGCGCCGTTGCCCGGCGTAGCCGGTTACAGTTCTGATAGGTTCCACCAATCCATCCCTTCCCCCTGTTAAGCCATAATCCGCAAACAGGCTGTACAGAAAGCTATGTGCGCCGTCGGAGTGGTCACGACAAGGCTTAGCCGCAGTCGGGGCGTATCTCCGCGTTAGCGGGCCGTTAGGACCGCTTACGGGCGTGTTATCCTGGACCTGTCGACAGTATAAATTAAAGCAGCTCAGAATCTAGTTACAACATCCATCATTAAAAGCGATGTCTTCCGGCCCTTTGGGCCGGGTGGCGGCGCTTTTCAGTGGTGAGTTTGTGTGATGAGTTGAAGATTTGGAAGGTCAGTTACCAGATGTTGGCAGTTTATAAAGTTTTGCACCCTGCCCGCCATTTTTGGCGGGAGCTACTTTAAGGCGCAAAGCGCCTGAACCGAACCGGCGCGGACAGCGTCCGCTGCAAGGGCGGGCGTTATACACATGTCCACAGGACAGGTGCTGAATAGGTTTTATTTTTAAAAGTAAGTAATAACTGAAGTTTAAAAGAAAGAAGATCGGGTGTTTAAAAGGATCATCGTAGTTTGTAAAGAAACCATTTAGTGGTTTGAACGATATCCTTCCAGTGGATTGAAGCAATAGCCTCTTGTAGTTTGTGTGGATAAGTAGAAGAACAACGAAAAGCGGCGAAACATTGGGCGATCGGTCACAGAAATGTGTGACCAACCAAGGTCGGATTTTGTTTAAGTTTATTCACCCCGAGGTCTACAGGACGAGTATGTCATTCAGAGACCTGAAACAGGGACTTGGACAGGTGAAAACTGCAATACAAGCTGTAAAGCAGGCAGGCGTAAACCGGCGCCAGGGCACCAGGTCATATAGATTGTGTATTAGCAGGCGTTAAGTTGTGACGAGCAAGGCATCACCGAGTCGAGCATAATGGCCACGCGAGAGCTTCATTCGCTCAGTGACACGACGTTCTATCTCGTCGCGCACCGAATCAAGAGTACCGAAGAAGCGGCCCTTACTGATTTCTTTCTGGAGCTGCAGACGAACCAGTTGCTCAATCTCTTTACGCGTTCGGGGAGCATCCTTACGCGCCCTGTGCCGTTTCATGCCGTGTTCATAACGTGACTTATGATACTGTCGGAAGCGTTCACGCACGAATGACCAGGCTGCACTGATAAGTTCATCTGCACCGGCGCGAGGTAGCCCTTTCTTCTCACGTTGCTTGTTCTCCCACTCGATACGGCTGCGACGGGCTGCAGCAACTGCTTCCTCAGACACTCCCAGTACCTGCCACATCAGCGGCGTGAAAGTTATGTCTGTGGGGATATTGCAGCCAATTTCTTTGTCGTATTCGGTGTTATAGGTAATGAGATTGAGCTGAGCGAGAAACTTCAGAGCCCCCGTCAGGCGGGTGATCGACAGACGTTTTTTTTCCGTGGCCAGCCCGCAGCGAATGCTCATGGTAGTAAGCGATGAACCAACGCGATTAGCCAGGGGATTAAAATAATGGCACATTGCCTGAACAGCTGCTTCCAGAGCCCGTATGCGCAACACTGGAGGGCGCTTTTTGCGCTCACCACGGGCGATCAGCATAGCAACCAGAGCCTGAAACTCTGCACGCTGAGTGAAGCCAACAGCTTTCTCGCGAATTTTTTCACAGAATGGCAGGGTTTTCTTTCCCTTTTCAGGAATGAACTCTGGATTCGGATTTTTTACCTGGCGGTAAAGTGTAGTAGCTTCAGAATTCTGCTTACTCACTACTTCCTGCGCTTATGTTGCACAGAAGGAGTAAGCACGGAATCTCTTGTCTTTTTTCGCGCACGGGTTATACTCCCATACAGAAGCAACAACTTCTGCATGATTTGTTAAGGACCCCGTTAATCTCGCGATGCCGCCAAGTATCTAAGATTATCGGGGTTTTTGCTTTTCTGGGCTTAGTTAACTAACCTGCCAGAACCTGTCACCTTCTAAGGCGTGACAACCTAATAAATTCATTTATAACAATAAGTTCACCGACTTTATCACCACAACAATGCAGGATCAATTTTTAGGATCTCTCCAGCACCAGGATTAAGCTTCACTTCTGGAACGATGCGCTTCTGCGTCTCGTTTTAAGCTCTCGAAAAGCTCTAGTGGTACAAGATAAAACGCCGGCGCGCTACGATTCAGAATAGCAATAGCATCACCCTCTGCTGACTCGACAGTCCCTAACGGATCCCTTTTGAACTCCGTGATACCAGCGACTTTCGTGCAATGTATCGGATGTGCCATAACTCCTCCTGGTTTACAGATAGCACCTACGAATTATTGTATCGTAGCATACAATCAGACACTTAAAAGCATCATTAACTAATATTATGATCGCTGATCAAACTCAGTTAAGTGTAGTTTTACATGATATAGTACATCCGCACACAGAATATACCTCTAAAATTCAAATAGATACGGCCATTAGCGGATGATGTCTAAAATCATTTCTTCAAAAAAAAATTCCAACTTGCTCCTCAGGTCTTAAACCTGATTTCCAACAGCAGGGAACCTATGACAATCAAGAATGGTAGCCTGCAGTATGTAGCAGTAAACCAAGCCTTTCTTAGGTTATTAAAACTCCCTTATGATTATCCTATTGTAGGTAAAACATTAGACCAACTTCCTACATCCTTAGCTTACCTTTCACAGCGAATACACAATCAGGAAGAACTTGTTATGGAGCATGAAGACCAGTTCTCTTCAATCGTTACGCATCCAATAGGTGAGAGCAACTCTATACATGCTTTGTACTTCGAGTCCCGGCCCTATTATGACGATGAAGGGATCTGTTCCGGTACTATGCTTCAGGTAAGACCTGTTGATATTTTTGGACCAGATAGCTTACTGTCGGGAGACGTTCCCAAATCGTTGGTATATAGGGTACCGTCCGAGATATTTACTAATGCTGAATGGGAAGTCATTTTTTTAATATCTCTTAAATACAGCAGGAAAATTATGTCTCGGATATTAGGGACTTCTTTAAAAGCGGTAGAACACAGAATCAGCAGATGTCTGCAGAAAACCGGGACCGCGTCAGGGGCCGAGCTAATAGAAGTTTGCAAGAAGAATAACTGGGATGCCTATATCCCCCCTCGATTTTTAAAGCCGAGATTTCGATTATTCAGAGCTGATCCTGATGCGTATCTAGTTGACTCATCACTAAGCAAACAGTAGTCTTCAACAGTCATAGTAAATCCTGTGACCGGGCGTGAGAACCCGTATCTACACGTGCACATAGACACGCATAGCGTGTTTTTTTGTGTACTGAACCAGCACATCTGTGTAATGGCGGTTCAGGTAGGGCAACCGTAAGGTTGGCCGGTACCGTGTAGGCCGGTTTCTCACCCCTGCCTGGGCTGCCACCAGAGCGTGAGAACTCCGTGGTAGCCGATATCATATCTACACGGGAGCTTCATCTACAATGCTCAAGAACTTATCAAAGAATTCTCAATCCCCCTTAGCAAATAAACTTGGCTTTCAATGCCTTGTAGCTGATGTGTTCTCTAAACAGAACGCCCTAATCCATACCACATATCACAACATGTTCAATGGGGTTTCTCCCCATTAAGGGAGATGCATTTTACGCGTAAATTTATTACGTACTGATTTGCCAGGGGACTTCACAATGATTAATGAGAACACTATTAACGCCCTGCATAGCGTTTTTCCTGAACTTTCCAAAAAACAGTTAGAAATTGTGACTCTGTATGCACACGGAAATACATATGAATCCATTGCTGACATTTGCAATATCTCTGTTGAAACGGTCCGATCACATCTTAAGCGAAGCACTAAGGCTCTGAACTTAAAAAGCAACGATGCAATGCGGGCAGTAATATTGTCACGCTCATATTTTTTTATGATTTCATTAATGATCACAAATTAATCAAAAAATGCACCCCTTAAGGGTGCATTTTTAAGACTTGGACTATTTACACTTTACTTTGGTTTACTGGGATAGAATTATACGCGCAGACCTTTAAGTATTGCCGCCAATTTTACTTGAGGGTCTACCCTACAAGAGCATTCTGAGCTATGAGACCCCCAATACAGCAGGCAAACTTAAGTGTTTGTTAGTAAGACTGTTAGTCGTCATGGTTGAGTATGTTCGTCCCCGTTGAACATTGAATTATCCCGTCATGGATCAATTCTGCGCGAAGCGTTCAAAAATGAATATTGAGACTGTATGTAACCAACAATGGTATCTTGCTCTCTATATTACGGGGGGCAAAAATCGCGAGAAATTATTCGGCTGGCTACACGACAGGAGAATTACTCCCTGGACGCCATTATCCTTAACGAAAATACGTCGTGCTGATGCACCGCATGTTTTCAGAAAAAGGGTATCTGCAGTTTTTCCTGGATATTTTTTCCTAAAAGCCAATTTTGATGTTCAAAAGATAGATACTATTAGGGCGCACTCAGCCTTCTGCGATTTTGTGAAGTTCGGTAGCCAAATCACCCCAGTGAACACAAGGGTGGTTGAAGCATTAATGAAAAAATATCCCGACCCTACCCATCACCCTGCAGCAAGGGATGAACTGGAAGTTGCATCAAATATTTGGCTTACAAAAAGTCAGTACAAACGCCTGACACAGCTAGAAAAAATGGAACACCCAATATCCAGGACAGCGATGTTGTTCGATATGATCACCCATGCTGATGCATGGGGGTTTTGAAATGTAATTTACCGTAGCCTCTTAAACTGGCCTTAACCAGTTATCACTCCATCCCTTTTAGTTTCCCCCGTCTATGGGGGCTTTTTTTTGCACCGTTTTCCGGCAATGACGTCTGGGCTGGTCCTACCCGATGAACAACCTCTGTTCCTTTAACCAGCCAGCACTCAGGCTTCCTTCATTCTGGCGGAATGAAGGTACAGACGTCATTGCCAGAAACCGGAACCTAAGAGAGACAAACCATGCAATCCACCCAGGAACAGGTCAGCCATCTCTTGTGGTGCATTCTCGTTGCCTTACGTACGGCAGTCGAAAACCATCACATAACCTCAGAGCGTGGCAAACGTAGATTCATCACTGAATGGTTAAGCGGAGCAAGAAGAATACCGACATTCAAAGGAATGGGAAGCGAGTTCATGACTATCCGGCAGTTACTCGAAACCGAAAAAAAACGCTCCATTGATGCCGTACTGACTACGCTCTGGACGAACTCTGTATCAACCGGGAACTGCGATCTTTTTCGATTCCGGGCAGTACTTAATTCACTTCTAGGACTTGGTTGGAAACACTGCCTCTGCCCCTGGCCTGAACAAGTTGTCACCGAAATCATGGAGCGCCAGCGCACCCGGAAGAATCACATCCTGCAGCTCACTCGTATGGAAGAAGCATTTACCGCAACAGGCTCAATGATTTCACCTGTCACATTTCAACTCCTGCTGAAAAAAAACGAGGACGAAGAAGTTGAAAAGTCTTTCTATCTCGATCGTTTCTCTGTTGTTCGAGGCCGGGACACCTCGTTGTCTAAAGCTACTTTACGCACTCTCTATATCGGACATAGTACCCTGCCGGAAACCGCATGGGGAGCATGGGGAGATCGAGAAAATGTCGGCAGCGGTAATCTCTGGCGGCCAGACCTTCACTGACCGATAACAAAAGGAACAAACCATGAAGTTTCGACCATTCACCCGGGACGTCAGCGTGCATAAAATTGCCCTGCCCCTGTTAATACCGTCACTGTTGAGCAGCTGCACGGGATTTCAAAACCGTAATGTCGCACCAGACACCCCTGCACTCGTGTTTGTAGACGGTCAGATCAGCGACAGCGCTGATATAATCAAACAAACACAACGACGGATAGCGCCTCCGGCCGCTACACCTGTTCCCGTACGACAGTCGGCAACTGCAGCGCAGTTATCGAAGACCTCGCCTTTACCTCAACCAACAATGCTGGCTTCCTCCACAAGTAAATCCAGCGCACCTGGTTCAGTCGCGAACCCATCACTGTCAACACTTACATTTATCGGCACACCGGGTCCCGTTGAAGTTCTGTCATTATCACCGGCGCGCAACCTCACACTCGAACAGTGGGTCAAACGTATCATTCCCACTGGCTGGGCACTCAACTACGAGAATGCACTGCGCCCTGTCCTGAATACCCGTATCGTCTCGGTATACACCAATGACCAGTGGACTAGGGTGCTCAACCGTTTGCTGGAAGAGCAATCAATCCAGGCGCAGGTGGACTGGAATCGTCATGCCGTCACACTGCAGCGAAAGGGTCAATCTGCTCAGTTAAAAACCTCTGCGTCGTCCACTGAAAACCGAACAACTCCTGCCCAGGCAGCCGGCGTACCGAAAAACCCATTCAGCGGCCCGGATTCAGCCCAACCAGTAACGCAGGCAACTGTTAAATCTCCGGCCCCTGTAACGACAAAATCGGCGCAGACACCGGTAGCGGTGAAACCGCAGCCAGTCACAGGACAACCGATCGCACCTGTGATTCAGGGCAAAACCTGGACGGCACCGGCTGGTACAACTCTGCGGGAAATGCTGATGAAATGGGCACAGGACACCCGCTGTGAATCTGGCGCTTCACCACACTGGACGGTTATATGGCCTGTCGCCGTGACGGATTATCGGCTTGATGCTCCGCTGACATTCCGCGGTTCATTTGAAACCATGCTCGGCCAAATGTTCGACCTTTACCGTACCGCACAGAAACCGCTTTATGCAGAAGCTTCCCGCATGCAGTGCGTGGTATCAGTCACAGACACTCCGGCAGGTCGATGATGGGCTGGGTCATACTGGCCATCGGTATGATATTTTTCCTTATCGCCGGTGATATAGATTCCCAGCGCAATCAGAACAGTCGGACAGCTATACAAACACAGAGCGGCCAGTTTTATGCATCCCAGTTCCTGACCATCGCTAATCGTGTTAATGACTGGCGTTACAAGACAGGTCAGAAGGAGGGCGCCATTCCAACCGATCAACTGGGTCTTCCCTTCACGCCCGACAGCCGAATCCAGTACCGGTTACTTCAGAGCAGATTGTGGATCTGGATGCCGGAACAACCTGGGCTCGTTGATGCATTACGGGCACAGAGTCGCGGTTCGGCACTTATCGGCACCATGAGAAGTGGCCAGCTAATCTGGCTCTCCGGTCTTGCCACCGGACTCACGGCACCACAGGGCGTTTCTGAAGGCGCCGTGGTTTACCTCAACTAATCCGGATTTTCCCCATGAAGAAAACCCTTTTGCGGCGCCTGCTGATGGCGTCCTGCTTTGCCATGCTCGCAGGCTGTACCTTCTCTGAAATCAACAAAATGCAGACGAAGGCTCAATCTGATGCCACGGTAGCCCGCGCGCAGGCGCAGCTGCCACGAACCCAACACCAACAACCACTGACCTGGACGGACCGGCAGTGGATTAACCCCAGCCCCATTCCTGTCGCCGTACGGGAAAGAAACCGCCAGGCTCCGTCCTGTAACATAACTCAGGCAAAAAAGAACATTACGCTGCAGGAACTGGCACAACGCATCACAGCTTTGTGCGGCACACCAGTCATATTTACTCCTGATGCCATTGATATCAGCCAGAGTAGCGTCAGCACCGGCGTCACACGCCAGATGAGTGGCTCACTCCCCCCCCCTGATGACAGTGGGCGGACACCACTGGCAAGCCTGGGTGGCGTAACCTCTCCGGCAACAGGCGGAACCAGCCAGCCCCTGAATCTCACCGGATTGATGTGGCAGGGCGATCTGGGCGGGCTTCTGGATCTGATGGCCAGCCGTAGCGGTCTCTACTGGCGAATGGATAATGGCACCATCGTTTTCTACCTGATGGAAACCCGGACCTATTCGTTGGCCATGCTGAATACCAAAACGTCCAGCACGTCGAGCGTCAGTTCAGGAACGACCAGCAGTATGGGGGCCACCAGTGGCACGGATAACTCCGCATCCGGGGAATCCACCACCTCCCAGAGCACAACTACCGGTCAGGAATACGATCTGTATGCTGATCTGCGCAAAGCTGTTGAGTCCATGCTGACTCCAAATAAAGGCCGCTACTGGCTGTCCTCGTCCAGCTCATCACTGATTGTGACGGATACACCTTCAGTACAGGCTGCCGTGGCCCGTTACGTGAACGAGCAGAATCTCATCATGAACCGGCAGGTAGCGCTGAATGTTGAAGTACTGAGCGTCGGTAATTCACGAAATGAAGATTTCCGGATTGACTGGAATCTGGTCTACAAGTCACTGCATTCAGCTGGCGCAACGCTTAATAACGCTACCGGGGATCTCTCTGGCGGTATATCTGCCGGCGCATCCATTCTTGATACCGCTACCGGTAATGCCGCGAAGTTTGCTGGCTCCAGCCTGCTGCTAAAAGCACTGTCCGAACAGGGTGATGTCAGCGTCGTCACCTCTCAGTCCAGCACCGTGACAAACCTGACGCCCGTGCCTATCCAGATGGCAGATCAGACGGTTTATGTGGCACAGTCGGCTACAACAACCACCACTGATGTTGGCGCCACCACAACTCTGACTCCGGGGATGATCACTACCGGGTTCAACATGACCCTCCTGCCGTTAATTCAGGAAACAGGTAATGTTCAGCTGCAGGTGAACTTCAATCTGTCTGATCCACCTACTATTCGTAACTTCACGTCAAAAGACGGCAACTCCTATATAGAGATGCCATATACCAAACTGCGCTCCCTGAGCCAGAAGGCAAACCTCCGGGCCGGGCAGTCGCTGATCCTCACCGGCTTTGATCAGAACAATACCTCCGTCAATAAGTCCGGTACCTTCACGCCAGGGAATCCGCTCCTGGGTGGAAGTCAGTCAGGTAAAAACGAGCGAACCACTTTGGTCATAGTGATCACGCCGACGTTCCCGCAGAACTCCGGAGGCTGAAATGAATGATGAGGCTTACCTGTTTACAATCCGGGATGGAAAATCTCGCAGCCGTTACTGGCTGGCGGGAATGGACTGGGCACCAAAGGAAAGGCAGAAATTCCGGCTACCGTCATTTCAACTGAGAAAAGCACGGCCCGCCAGTACAGCAGGTATCGGTGTTAATGCTTCCAGTGAACGAATAAATGGACGGGACAG
This sequence comes from Citrobacter sp. CRE-46, assembly GCF_059615875.1. Classification (NCBI taxonomy): domain Bacteria; kingdom Pseudomonadati; phylum Pseudomonadota; class Gammaproteobacteria; order Enterobacterales; family Enterobacteriaceae; genus Citrobacter; species Citrobacter sp. CRE-46. Next base: position 50,794 of record NZ_JCAPUG010000002.1, read on the forward strand.
GCAGCAACAGGTAGTTGGGGGCGGCCGATTGCCAGCCCGTCATCGCCGGCATCAGCTTTACTCACTGGCGCTCGCTTTTTGTGCCAGTACACGAAACGGATATGGTATTTACCGACTGAATAGTACTGATTTCGTGTTTCTGGCCAGCATCAATGGTTTGCCTGCCGTCACCGCCGATAAAACGGGGGGCGCAGACAAAATGCAAACGCTGCTGACACTGTTCCTGAGCATGAATGAACCGCCGTCAGAAGGATGGAAGTGTCTGGCCACAGTGGACACCCCGCTTGAAGCCAACAGTCTCTTTACCGGACTCTCTGCGCGTAGACGACAGCAATGCCGTGTACATGTTGATGGACTGCAAAGACAACGCTGGTTTTTAGCCAGCGCGATATTGCTGATGGGTACATTTGGCATTACCTGGTGGCAGGCTGCCACACCACCAGAGGAGCCGACGCTCACCGCCGAGGAAATCCAGGCCAGGGCCCGCGCGATGTTTGCCACCCAGGTAAAACCTCAATCTCTGCCTCACCCCTGGGCACACGAAGTCACGGCTACGGATCTTCTCAACGATTGTCAGAGACGGACCGATCCGGCGAAGTATGTTCTGGAAAGCTGGAAGCTGACATCCGGAACCTGTTCACCTGATGGGATAACACTTCTGTACCAGATTATGCCGGGCGGTACAGTAGAGGGATTCCTGGCCCGCGCCCGGGAAGTTTTCGGTGTCACACCTGTATTCAATCTGAAAGAGGGGGGGCGGGAAGCCAGGGTTACACTGGCTCCCCCTGACAGCCCACTCAAAGATGAAGCCGTGCCGAGCAGCTCAACGCAGTTCATCCGTATCCTCTCCTGGTTCCAGCGACAGCAGGTCATGCTCAACATCACTGATGTAGCTGCACCTCCAGTCCTGCCAGGGGCGAACGGAGAGCCGCCTCCCGTGCAGGACTGGCAGGAATACGTGTTTAGTTTCTCCGCTCCCCTCCCCTCCATCATGTTATTCGACGGTCTGGATGAAACTGGTATCCGACTAACCCGAATCTCTTTCGAGCTGAATGGCAGTGCGTTCAGCTATACCACTGAAGGTAAAATTTATGCGTCAGCAAAGTAACTTTCTGCGACAGGCGACACTCTGGCTCCTGCTGCCAGTATTCAGTCCATTACCTGTTCAGGCCTCTCAGTCAACTAACCAGCAGGTATCACAACCAGCCGAAGTGACAAAAGGTCAGCTTGAGCAACTGCATATCCGAAACATCATCCTCCAGGCAGAAGTGCAGGGGGCGCAACTTCAGCGCCAGCTGGAGGAAAACCAAGCCGGTGCCGGTACCGTCGCCCCTTCCCTTCCTGGAGCTATCGTCGGTGAGACTTCACTGCCCGGCCAACCTGCACGCACAGTTCCCGCAAATAATCGTCCTGTCGTGCTGGAAATCAACGGTCGCGACCAAAAACTCCGCGCCACACTACAACTACCATCAGGACAGTCACTGGTTGTATCGCCGGGGAGCCGTATTCCTGGTCTGGAGAGCACTGTCAGGAGTATTACGCTTGCCGGTGTCACACTCAGCGATGGCACTCTGCTTGCTTTCGGAGACTAACCATGAACGCTATTACTGCAGAATCCCTCCTGCTGTTTGATGACGGAGAAAAGAAAGAAATCCTTATCGACACCAACCAGCGAGGCGACCCAGGTGTACAGGCCGCGCTGATGGATTTAATGAATAAGCATCCAGGGATCAAACATCGTTTTGTTACTCTCTCGGACTTACGTGAGGCGAAAAAAAACCAGGCTGCTCAACCTCAGGCCAGCGATAAGGCTGGTTTGACGCTGGCAGATCTGGGTGGCGACAGCAGCCACAGTGAGCAACGGATCCTGAACTATTTCTCAGTGGCCAGAAAGCTCGGCTCCTCAGATATTCACTTCCTGATTTCAGACTCGCTCTTCCAGGTCAAAATGCGGGTTCACGGCTATTTACATGTGGTGGATGAACGTCAGAGAGAGGAAGGAATGTCCCTCTGTGCCACCTGTATTCTCTCTATGTCGGATGTGTCAGAAACCAGTTTCTACCCACACCGTGAGCAGGATGCACGACTCTCTCCAGCCATGATGCGGAAAATAGGCCTGTTTGGTGCCCGCTACAGCCACCGTCCAACTGGCGATGGTCTGATTGCGGTAATGCGCCTTATCCCGGATGACGGCAATAACGTACCTGACTTTCTACAACTGGGGTATTTGCCCGAACAAATCAAGCTACTGATACGCATGATTGACCGCCCTGAAGGGAAAATCATTCTCTCGGGACCTACCGGTTCTGGTAAGTCCACTACGCTGCGTACCGCCTGTCGGGTATACCTCGATACCAACCCCGGGCAACACCTTCTGACCATTGAAGATCCGCTTGAGGGACAGGTCGTGGGTGCTGTTCAGACCCCGATCATCTGCGACAAATCTGATGAAGAAGCAGTACATATCGCCTGGGGAAAAGCCATCTCGTCAGCTTTGCGACTGGACCCTGACTCAATCATGATGCAGGAAATGCGCGACCTTATCTCGATGCTGGCCACCATTTATGCCGCCCAGACCGGACACCTGGTGATGACTACGCTACACACAAACTCTGCACTCGGTATCCCGGAACGCATGGTTACGCTCGGCATTAACGAAAATCTGCTGTGTGATGCCCAGTTATTGATTGGACTTATCAGCCAGCGCCTGGTGCCCACGCTATGTCCTGAATGTCGTATATCCTGGCAGGATAAGGTCGCCAGCCTGACTCTCGAGGAAAAGGACTGGCTGGAGAAATACTGCAACATTGAAGGTATCTGTTCGACCGATAAGCTCTATTTCCACAACCCAGAGGGATGTGAAGCATGTACACAAGTGGTGGAGATAAACGGTCAGGTTCGCGGTAAAGTCGGTCAGGGGATCAGGGGGCGTACCGTCATTGCCGAGGTTATCGAGACCAATAACCGTCTTTTTAAGCTGCTGAAAACAGACGGCAAAGTCGCGGCGCGCCAATACTGGATAAATCACATGCAGGGGATCAGCCGTGTCCGGCACGTCCTGCATAAAATCAACGAAGGACTGGTCGACCCGCTGATGGCCAACCGTATCATTCCGCTCGATGAAGATGAACGTCTGGAGGTGGATGATGCGTGAAATGCACGTCCTGAAACGACTCCGATATACCCTGGTTCGCAAGACGTTCAGCGGTCGATACCGTGTTCAGTTCTATGATGCCCTGCGATTTCTGATTGAAAACCAGCAACAACTTAAGCCTTCACTGGAGAAAATGCGCAATGCTTGGACAAACTTCGGCCAGAACTGGCATCCCTACGTTGAGCTGACGGATGACTGTGTTGATGCCTTAAGGGAAAACAGCGGGGAAAAAACGCTGGAGCGTACGCTCTCCCGATGGCTACCGGCCGCAGAAGCGTCCGTCATAAGCGCAGGCATACGCAGTGAGTCACTACCACGCGCGCTAAGATACGCCTGTGCTCTGACCAGCGCCGGTAAGCGTATTCGTGCTGCAGTATGGCAGATGGCCATCTATCCGATCGGCTTTGCCATCATGATGGCCAGCACCATTTATGTGCTGAATACTGAGTTACTTCCCACGTTGACAGAAATCAGCCCGCCAGAGAACTGGACCGGTGCACTCGGCTTTCTTTATGGTATCTCGCTGTATTTCAGTGAATATGGCGTAATAACTGCCATCGCTACTATCGCATCAACTATCTGGACTATCTGGTCACTCCCCCGCTGGCACCGCCCCGACAAACTTCGCCGTGCATTCGACGGTCTGATGCCATGGTCGGTTTATAAGGATATTCAGGGTGCAACTTTCCTGTTGAACATCGGTGCACTACTGCAGTCCGGTGTCAAAACTAAAGACGCGCTGGAGATTCTGCAGGAAACGGCATCCCCCTGGCTTGCTGTGCGTATCGAAGCAATTACCGAACACGTTCGTGAAGGTAAACATTTCGGGCTGGCCCTGAAAGATTGCGGTTATGACTTTCCGTCGCAGGAAGCTGCCAACTTTCTCTCCCTTCTACAGGGGGACGGCGATGATGAAATCATAATTAACTACGGCCAGCGCTGGCTTGAACAAACTCTGGAGCGAGTAGCAAAACGTGCAGTCGTTATCCGCGGTCTCATGTTCCTGGCAATGATCCTGATGCTTTTGCTTCTGGTCCTTGTCGTTATGGATATCAATGCCCTTAACAGCTCGTCGGGCGCTTTTTAAACGAGGAAAAATCATGCAATTTAATTCCGAATCAACTTCTCAGACATACAAACCGGTTAAGACAGTGTTGCACCATCGAGGCTGGGGGTTTCTGGAACAGGGGAGTATTGCCCTGATCGTCCTGGTCGTCATCGGCCTTGTGCTGGCGGGATACTTCGCCCTCAAAAATAACGTCAACGTGGGTAAGGAATCATCGAATATTCAATCTCTCATCACCAGTACACAAAACCTGCTGAAAGGGGGAGATGGTTACACATTCACTTCCGGAGCCAAAATGATGGGCGCGCTTATCCAGATGAAAGTCCAGCCTAAAAGTATGACTGTACGGGGTACAGCCTCTTCAGGGACTGCCACACTTTACAATGGATGGGGTGGTGCAGTGACACTGTCACCTGTAACCGTGTCTGGATTCTCAAACGGATTCTCATTGACCTACGAAATGGTTCCTCAGGATGCCTGCGTCTCGCTCGCCACACAGCTCAGCCGAGCCAAAATTGCTGATGCCATTACCGTCAACTCCACGGCACACAGTGATGGAATCGTGACAACCGAAGAAGCCAGCGCACAATGCACAGCTGACAATGGGAGTACCGGTACTAACAAGCTGATCTTCACGCTTAACAGCTAAGGAGACGATATGCGGAGGGAACGCATTCTCTCCTGCTACCTGGCAATGATGCTGCTCATTTTTTCCCTTTCCCCAGGTCCATTGATGGCCAGTTCGAACTCCCCTCCTGATACGTTTGATGCCTGCTTTAATAGTGCCGGTGCCCGATACCAGATAGAGCCACTGCTGCTTAAGGCAATGGCCAAAGGGGAGTCCTGGCTCCGACCATGGGTCACAAACACTAACAGGGATAAAAAGGGCAATCCGGTCAGCACGGACTATGGGTTGATGCAGATAAATTCAACCCATGTGCCAAAGCTCATCCGAATGGGCATCATCCAGAGTGCAGAAGACCTGCTGAAACGACCCTGTCTGAATATTCAGATCGGGGCGTGGATACTGGCCAGCCACTTTCAGGTATGTGGTGTGACATGGAATTGCCTCGGGTCTTACAACGCTGGATTTCGTAAGGACAGGCACGAAACTCGCGAACAGTATGCCAACCGTATCTGGGGGTTCTATCTGGAACTGAAAGGCCTTCGAGTCTGTCGGCAGGAGAAAGGAAAGCGAATATGCGAACCATCATAGTCACCAGCCTGGCAACAGCATGGAGCCTGCCGTTACTGCTGGGTTTTGCGCTAATTGGCAGATGCCTGATGTGGAGAGTACTCGACTTTCTGGAAGATACCACTGCTCATAGTAAGGAGCGGAACTCGCTTCTAACTGCTGGGATTTGGCTTTTCGCCACGTTCAGTATGATCGCTGCCCTGTCACCGACTCCAATTGCCGATCGGGCTGCTGCCATCATGATGATGGGCTTCCTGCTTCAGTCCGGTATCACCGACGCAGTCAGTGGATATTTGCCACGTACTTTCACAGCACGTCTGTTACTTGGAGGACTTATTTGGGGAGTAACAAAAGACGTTTCGATTGCAGGTGTATATACGCAATTGGTGGAAATCGCTGTGGTGGGCGGCCTGATGACGTTGCTGAGTATCCTGATAAACCGGGGCGATCAGCGTCTTGGTCGGGGAGATTTATGGCTGATAACAGGTCTGACGGCCTGGATGGGGGGGAAAGATGCAGCACTGGCCACTCTGTTTGGTGCTGCAGCCTTTATGCTCTGGCTGCTAACCTGGCATTTGTCCGGAAAAAAAGAGGGGCCCCTTGGCCCCTGGTTGTGTCTTAGCGGGAGTCTCTTCCAGTTATCCAATCTGTATCAACCTGTATGGATATCAATCTTATGAAAAAGCACGATCGTGGCTGGGCGAATCTTGATGTTGCTCTGGCGCTCATAGTTGTGATGGCAATGACCGTCTTTGGACTCACTAAATACAAAGACTGGCAGCAGGAGAAAAACTGGCAGGTTGAAGCCTCCCATATCAGTACATACGCAGCTGCTGCACGGGGATACGTCGGTCGTAACTACGCCACTTTGTTAAGCGCAACCAGTACCACCGCGCCGACAGTGATAACTACGGCCATGCTTAAAAACACGGGTTTCCTGCCGTCCGGTTTCACCGAAACAAACAGTCAGGGTCAGCGTTTGAACACTTATCTGGTCAGGAATGGGCAAAACACGGAGTTACTACAGGGCATGGTAGTATCCAGCGGTGGCAGTGTATACCCGGACAAGGCATTGAGGCTGATATCAAGGGATATCAAAACCGGTTTCGGGGGCTACATTGATGATGGTAAAACCGCCACAGGTGCCCTGCGTTCTTGGAAAATCCTGCTGAGCAGTTACGGTGCCACCTCTGGTAATGGACATATTGCAGTACTCCTCTCAACAGATGAGCTGTCTGGTGCGCAGGAGGACAACGACAGGCTGTACCGTTTTCAGGTAAATGGGCGTCCCGATCTGAATAAAATGCACACTGCTATCGACATGGGTGGTAACAACCTGAACAGTGTCGGCACCATTAATGGCCAGACTGGAACATTTAGCGGAAACGTCAGTGGGTCAAACGGTATTTTTACCAGTAATGTCAGCGGTGCAAACGGTAGTTTCACCCAAAACATTACAGCCGGAGCACAGGTAAAAGGAGCAACGGTCCGTGCCGACAGCGACATTAGCGCCGGACGCAATATTACGGCAACTAACGAGGTTTCTGGTGCCACAGTCAAAGCAACAGGCAACTTGTCAGCAGGTGGGGTTTTGCAGTTGGATCGGATCAATGTTGCAGGCATCGCTTGTTACCCGAATGGGCAGATAAGCCGCGATGCCAATGGCGGCGTACTTTCCTGTCAATCCGGTGCGTGGACGTCCAGCGGCAAGGTATCAGCATTTGAAATGATTCAAGGAAATGATGCTTGTGGCAAATACGTCTACTCAAAAGCCTACTGTCCTGCCGGAAAACAATTGATTTCGGGTGGCTGGGTTCTCTCAAACTGGACAGGTGGTAACGGGTGGAACGCCCCAGATTCCTCAATGCCATCACCATCAGATAATGCCTGGCAACTTGTTACTGGAGGTGGTGTTACGGGTGGAACGTGTATGCGCGCAATAGCGTGGTGTGCTAAAAATTAACTGAATGATAAACTTGGATAAATCCTCAAGCACAAGCAAAGGAAGCCGCTAATAATGCTTACGTATCTCTTCAGTACATTAAGAAACAGGTTGAAAGTACCGACTGCCAGAAACCTCTTCAACACAACAAATCTTCGAAGAAAATCACGCAACAAGTTGCTCAAAAAATCAGGGGTTGTCATAACTGGCGAAAGCGCAGTAACCCCCCCATTTTTTTATGAATATGGTCGCATAACGATCGGTCAAGGTGTCTACATCAACACTGGATGTGTCTTCCTCGATCATGCGTCAATTTCGATAGGCGACAATACCCTGATTGGACCGAATGTCACACTGACGACAGCCAGCCATGAAACTTCGCCTGAATTGAGATGTAGTGGCGTTACTCAGGCTCCAATCAGTATTGGCCATAAGGTATGGCTAGGAGCAGGCGTCGTCGTTTTACCGGGCGTTACAATTGGCAATAACAGCGTTATAGCGGCAAACAGCGTAGTACGTTCGGATGTACCAGAAAATACGTTGTACGCAGGTTCTCCTGCTGTTTTTAAACGCAACATATGATATGGGTTACTGGAAACGAAACACATTAAAACTGCCGTAATCGCACCCATAAGCCATCATTCCATTTGATGTAATCGAGAACGATTGGCCATCAGGAACATCAAATGAAAAACTTCCAGATTTCTGCCACTGAGAGTTACCATCGATTGAGTGTGCAACAGTAAGGCCGCCAACTGTAGCTGTCAGTGAAAACGTATTGGCACAGTTATCTGAGTTACCAAAGTTGATTTTTTTGGGGGGGGGATTGCCTCCCCAGGCATATATTTTAAACTGCTTTCCAGTTGTGTTGCTGCTACTAAAAAAGCCTTTAAACGCTCCGAGAGAGGTGTAAATACCATCAGATGGAGAGGGGGAACGCCAGGCACCGGATTGACAGTTTCCTCAACCGGCTTTGACTATGTAGTTAAACGCAACGTTCTTAGGGCGTACTTCACTACCATTTGAGTAGTAATGATCCATACCGTTATGATGGCCTTCGAGCCTACCACCAGTATTAAGGATCATATTACTTTGGTCTTTTTGGTAACTGAGAATAGCTCGTCCATTGTCGAGGCCGCGCCCATTATCCCAACCACGTATAAATGTGCCGCGTAGATCGGGTAATACACATCCAGGATAAACAATAGCCAGTTTAGGGTTAGAACCGCATGAAAAGCTCTGCCCTGCCATTAAAAAGAAACCTGGTGGGGGTGTTGTGGAAGGCCACGGAATAGGGCTACCAACAGGGTAGCTGTCAGATCCGCCCCACACGCCGGATTGACAGTCACACTGACTCTGTTGAGTTCATTTTTATGAGCAGCTAATTATGAAGCTGCATTTCCCTGTTAAATCCGTTCGGTTAGTGCCTGGGTGAAAGACATATTCATCATAGTAGCCGCATGTAACCACTCGGTTTGCATCTACGGCAGCAACTTGACCGGCGAAGTAATTTGGTTTCCATCCATGTGGATTTTCGCTATTGCTGACACTCCAGGTGCATTGGTTTTGGCTAAAACCTGTGGGCAGCGGAATCTGTTGCCCGTTGCCGATTAAACCCGTTAAAACTGTACTCCCTATGTTCCTGCGCCAGACACCGGATTGACAGATTAATTAATTCAGTCTGACTGCAAAACATCTAACGTTATCTATAGTGCAAGTTTGGTTATCTTCTGTACAAGCATCAGATCCAGTGGCGACCCAACCTTGTGCCGTTAACCCGCTCGAATTCAAGGAAGTCTGGCAAATATCGCCGTAGTTATTCCCTGAATTTACTGACCATGTGTAACGCTGTATTTTTTTTTCCCCAGAATTAGCCCAGGCACCGGATTGACAGTTAGAAACAGTTGATCATAACAGCACCGCCTAATGTATTAGTTTGCCAGAGGTACTTACCTTCACCATCCGGCCCGGCTACTGGGTAGATCTGCGATCCACCACCTTGTCCGTAATGCCCTAAAGCACAATATCTGGCCCATGTAATATTGTTGACACCAACTGGAGAAGCGACAGAAAAAAAACCGATTTTCAAACCACTATTCCACACGCCGGATTGACAGAATTATTGCATTTTTCTCTTAAGGCTTTATTTTCTTCACCTTTTTAGGAGTAATGATGTCTTCCGTTGCGCGTATTAGAAAAATGCCCCTCAGTCGTGGCCTCGATAAATATTACGAATCAGTATCTGTTCATAAAAAGGGCCACCTTCAGGAGTTTTACCGAACCAACGTCATTAAGCGCCACCCACTGGCCAGCAGGAATATGGACGAAATCACCACGGTTGATATTGCCGCCTACCGTGATGAAAGACTGACCCAGCGCAACCCCAGGACGGGGAACCCTATCACCGGTAATACAGTAAGACTTGAGCTGGCGCTATTGTCATCACTTTTCGGTATTGCGCGTGTGGAATGGGGAACCTGCCGTAGCAATCCGGTCGAATTAGTGCGTAAACCGAAAGTATCAAAAGGTCGTGATCGCCGCCTGACATCCACTGAAGAGCGCAGACTGTCCCGGTATTTCCGCGAGCGAAACTTAATGCTGTATATAATCTTTCATCTCGCGCTGGAGACAGCCATGCGTCAGGGTGAAATCCTTAACCTGCAATGGGAATATATTGATCTGCAGCACGGTGTGGCGCACCTGCCAGACACCAAGAATGGGTCATCGCGTGACGTTCCCCTCTCACGCAAAGCACGTAATCTGCTTCAGATGTTGCCGGCCCAACTAAAAGGTAAAGTATTTTCCTATACGTCATCCGGTTTCAAAAGCGCCTGGCGGCTCGCCCTCAAGGCCCTCACTATCGAAAATCTGCATTTTCATGATCTTCGGCACGAGGCCATCAGTCGCTTTTTCGAGCTCGGTACACTGAACGTTATGGAGGTCGCTGCAATTTCGGGTCATCGGTCGATGAATATGCTTAAACGCTACACCCATCTGAGAGCTTACCAACTGGTCAGCAAGCTGGACGCGCGACGGCGCCAGACTCAAAAGATTGCCCCCTACTTCGTACCTTATCCCGCACTGGTAGAACAGGATTGCGGAAGTACTGGTGACATAAGAGTGATGCTATGCGACTTCGAAAACTTGATGGTGTCGGCGCCGACCCGCGAACTTGCCCTGACCCGCGCCAGCGAACTGCTACTACGCACTCTGGCACTTGCTGCCCAGCGCGGCGAACGAGTCCCTGCACCAGGGGAACTCCCCATCAAAACAAACGACCACATCATGATTTGTCCGCTTAACCCCGACCAGGCTCTCTCGGCCCGGGCGTAACCTTTATCCTGGAGGGACTGTGTATCTGATTATCCTTTCAGCAGTACCGCTGACATTACTGCTGTATTGCCCGGTAATGACAATCGTTAGTGCCGTGACGCCCTGGACAGGGTTTCGCACGGCCTCGGTTAGTCATCGAAAGAAGCATTACACTACCCTGCACCTTTCGACATTTGACCGGGTTGGTCATCTTAATCTTCATCGTGCAGCGCGCTTTCACCGTAGTTTTCTTGCCACGTTGCAACTGGCGTTACAAAGGGACAGCGCCCCAGTGTACTTCACATCCCATTTGATGCGCCCGGCACACATGAAAAGCATGACCCTCCTGATGGGAAAAATGGACGATACACACCGCTGGCGCTGGATCACAGTATCGATTCCTCCTGCCGTCAGGAACGGGATACGGCTACAAACACTGGTACAGGAATGGCGCTGGATTACCGTACCGGAAACCGGCGTGCTTGTACTCATTCGACCGCGCCGGAGAATGCGTTAAAACGACAATACACAAACGCAATTAAAACGCACACGTAAACGCAGTCGATCTACACGATCGAATTAACTCGTTATACATGCGCGTCACGATTAATTATTCTTTAACTCACTGAACCGCAAGATGTAATTTTACTTAAGGGGGCCACGTGGCAAACAGTCTTACCGCAATTTTCACCTCGCTTCTGGCGCTCCCCGACCTTGATCGGAACAGGATTGCAGAACTGCTTCAGCGCAATGAAAAGAAGCCTATGCAGACCACGTCACTCCGAATGAGACCCGGCACCCGCCAGCTGATTGATGAGTTATCCGGCAAGATTGGGATATCTCAATCGGAGCTACTGAATCTGGTTATAGAAGGTTCTCTGCGCGATATTTTCCTGCCGTTCAGCAATACCGCGCTTAGTATCATCGATCGCTTTGAGGTGCTAATGCAGGCACATGAGCTTGACCCGACTGATATCGCAGAGTTGCTTTCGTCATGGAATGTTCGGGTGAGCGTACTGCAGGACAGGGAACGAACGATGGACTATCTGTCCACTCCGCTCCTGCAGGCGCTCGCTCAGTGGTTTTTCGTTTCACAGGACTGGTTGTTAGGCAGGAATGTTCCAACGGTCGACACCACCCTGGCTCGACATCAATGGCCACAAACAGAAGATGCCTTACGGAAGATGATAATTCCTTCAGATGAGAATAATAATGACAGCGTTATTTTCTGGACGACCGAACATACAGGTGAGGATGAATATCAGGAACAAACCGGCATATTAATTAAGAAGAAAATTTCTTCATCCCTGCTGACATATTTCCCGGTGTTATCCATTATTCCGCTCGTTCTGAATAAAGAGCAAAAATACTGGAAAGAACGCCTCCTCAGAGAACATGCCGCAACAGGCACTCTGCGCACCGTAACGGTCAGCAAGGGACTATCCACAGCGCTTGAACAGGGAATAACACTACCCGCACTTATATTCAGACAGCTTTAAACCACGCAGAAATATTGAATTAAAAAAGAAAAAGAAATTTTTGATGCTGCCGCATCAAGACCTTCTTTTGCCCAAAATCCAGACTTGACTACAGGAAATTTAATGATGAAAAAGACTTACATTGCAAAAACACTGATTTCTTCCGCCGTCATGATGGCTTTTCATGCAGGTGCAGCAACCTCCTACATGGAAGCCCGCAGCGATGCCATGGGGGGGACCGGCGTGGCCTCTGCACACTACGGCACTGCTGCCTTATCCAACCCGGCACTCCTGACAAAGTTTGGCGCGAATGATGACTTCAGTCTGGTGCTGCCGTCCGTGGGTGTCCAGGTGGCAGACCCCGATAAGGCCATAGATACTGCCGATGACGTGAAAGATCTGTGGAACAAATTTGACAATGCTGTCGACAGCCAAAGCGGTGTTAGCGAAAGCGCTGCCGCGTTACGAAATAAGCTGGAAGATTTGAAAGATGTGAAGGCAAACGGGCAGGTCGGGGCATCTGTTATTGCCACCACCCCAAATAAAGTACTCCCATTTGCTGTTGTCGTGAAATCCTGGGGCACCGTTTCCGTAAATGGCACGGTCAGCGACCACGATCTGCAATATCTCGACAAAATCGCCAGCGGGGCCATACCGGCGGATGCGGTAGACAAAGATGCACTAACGTCCCGAGCCTATGGTCGGGCGGCCGTCATCACCGACGTAGGTGTGGCTATGGCGCATGAATTTGAAACGGCAGGACACAGCTGGTCACTGGGCATTACACCCAAGTATCAGCGAATCGATCTTTTCAATTACAGCGCAACGGTAAACGACTTCGACAAAAATGACGTGAACTCAGACGATTACCACAACACCAAAACCGGATTTAACGCCGACATCGGTCTGGCCACAAACCTCGGAGATAACTGGATGCTGGGTCTGGCGGTACAGAACATCATTGCCCGCAGTGTTGACACTAAAGAAGTGAACGGCGAGAAAGAAACGTTCAAAGTGAAACCTCAAGCCACTGCCGGCGTCGCATGGAGCAACAACGTCCTGACTACCGCACTCGATGTGGATCTGACCGAAGCCAGCCGTTTTGAGCGAGATGACAAACGCCAGTTCGCCAGTGTAGGGGCTGAGTTGAACGCCTGGAGCTGGATGCAGGTTCGTGCTGGTTATCGCCAGAACATGGTCTCCAGCGAGGGTAACGCCTTCACCGCGGGTCTGGGCTTCTCACCGTTTGATGTAGTACACCTGGACCTTACCGGTATAGCCGGAACTGATCGTACCTACGGCGCGGTTGCGCAGTTGCAGTTCACGTTCTGATAATCATAGGGAAGCCCGCAATGGGCTTCCTCTGCCGTTTACTTCCGATCAATATCTCTACCGTCTGCAAAACTCCGTCTCCTTGAATCTTCTGGCTTTAACCTCAGTCGCCCTCCCGGCAAGGTAACTACTATGAACTACTTAATTCTTCCCGGCGTGCTGGCTATCTCTCTTCTTGCCGGCTGCCAGCCCTGGATTCCGCCATCGACGCCTCCAGCTTCTGTTTCTCCTGACCGCTACGGCGCAGCATCATCCGTCGCCGTTGCCCGTCACACGCAATATCAGATGTGGAATAACGGTCTTTGGTCCGGTTCGAAAATTGCACCATCGCCCATGGAAATCATACGTACCAACAGTGCTGACGTTTCCTTCGACTGGGAAGGTGATGCTGTGGAGTTGCTGGCTGAACTGGCGCGTGCACGCGGCCTGCAGTTCAACTACAGCGGCGTGCGTCTGCCCTTACCCGTAACGCTACACGTTCGGGGTATGACGTTCAGCAACGTGCTGCGTGTGATTGAAGCGCAGACAGCATGGCGAGCTACCCTGAATCAGTATCCGGGACTGCTGCAGCTCAATTTCATGCAACCGGAGACAAGTAAGAAATGAAATATTTTCTCTTATTACTTTTCCCTGCGCTACTCCTGACCGGTTGTGCCGCCGAGCATCCTGCGCCAACAACTGATGCGAGTGTGCCTCCACCGGATATGCAGGCCTGGCTCAATCCGGAGCGACAAAGACCAGACAGTATTTCCGAAACTCGCTGGCAGATGCTTACTGATGCCGGCAGAACACTGGGATTTCGGGGGGGTAAATCTCAGCGTGCATGGGAGTTGACCCAGGCGCTAAATGCCCGCGAGTCCACCCTCAATGCCCTTTACGATTTCCGGCCGCTTATCAGCCCTGAGGGCTGGCTGCCGCCGGTTATCGATGAAGCGCAGGACGTTGCACACATCACTCCTAATCAAATCCGCACCGCCTCAAAGGTTTGGACCATTATCCGACCGGAGAGATTTGTCAGTAACCCGCCCAGTTGGCGCAGTTGGTTACTTCGCGGGCTGGCCACCACGGCAACCCCGGGCACAGAAGGACTGGTCGTGCCGGAAGACAGCTCTCAGAGAAAGGTATGGGAAGACGCGCTGAAAAAAGGCTGGCAGGAAGGTCGCGCAAATGCTGACCTGACCCTTGAAGCCAGTATGAATCAGCTCACCCGTGATTATCGGGGCATGATGCTTTACTCCCTGCTCTGGCGTCGGGGCATGATTTCCCGACCGGAAGTTACCGAACAACAACAGACTGTGACCGGCAGTGGGCAGAAACTCGTTACTGGCGATCGCGTACGCCGACTCAAATCACATGCGTCGTTTGAACTCCAGAAGTCCCGCTGGCGCCCGTCTGTTACCATTCAGTAAGGAGTTTTCTCGTGAACACATCTCTTATCCCAGATAAGTTCGGGATTTTTCCATTCAGTGGAGCCTTCACCGCCGACGAGTTCAGGGCATTTTTTGCCTGGTGCTCAGCACAGGCCGTTAGTGACGTGGACCTGGTCGGTGGCTCTCCAGTTTCTGTTAGTCGTTATGGTCGGCGTGAGAGAGTCTCCGACACCGTACTGCCGAATACCATGCTCGGCAATATGCTTGATGACCTGCTGGGACCAGAAGTGCGCCCTAGAGTGCAGGGAGGTAAACCGTCGGACAGAGCCATCCAGATCGACGGTGATATGCACGGGCGTCATGGCCTGAAGCGGGGTGAACGCGTGCGACTGCGCGCACACATTATTCAGGGAACCTCTGCCCGGGAAGAAAAGGCATTATCCGTCACTCTGCGCGTTATCCCACATATCATCCCCGACTTTCTGAAGATGGGTATAGAGCCTGAACTGGCAGCCTCCATGTTGCCAAAAACAGGGCTGGGTCTCATCTGCGGCGAAACAGGTTCCGGAAAATCAACGCTTCAGGCGGCGTTGTATCGACACTGTCAGAACACTCAACCTGACCGCAAGATAGTGACCTACGAAGATCCGGTTGAGTACATTCTTGGCCGTCCCGATGACCTTCTGCCACCGCATCAGGCTCAGGTAGGCCGTGACGTGGCGAGTTTTGCAGATGGGCTTCGCTCCGCCATGCGCCGTAACCCGGAGGTCATCGGTATCGGGGAGATCCGCGATACTGAAACAGCAGAAGCCGCTGTTCAGGCCGGGGAAAGCGGGCACATGACTATCGGGACTCTGCACTCTAAGTCGCCAGGTGAAACCCTGAAC
Organism: Citrobacter sp. CRE-46; assembly: GCF_059615875.1. Classification (NCBI taxonomy): domain Bacteria; kingdom Pseudomonadati; phylum Pseudomonadota; class Gammaproteobacteria; order Enterobacterales; family Enterobacteriaceae; genus Citrobacter; species Citrobacter sp. CRE-46. Next base: position 66,530 of record NZ_JCAPUG010000002.1, read on the forward strand.
CGATTACTTGGTTTGTTCCCGCCTCAAATTCGAGATGCGCGTGCGTGGGAGCTACTTGGTATGTTGCGTTTCATCGCAGTCCAGGTACTTGTCAAAACGACTGACGGCAAACGTCGTGCCCTTCGGGAATACATCGTATTCGACGATGACTTACGCGATGCGCTTCAGAATATCCCTTCAGAAAAGTGGCCGGCGTACATCGACACCATTCTGAGGATGGAAAAACGGCGTATTGTCGATCAGGTGCGGGAAGGTTTCGTAACAGGTGACATAGACAGAGATGAAGCAGCGCTCTATCTGTCAGGTAAGGAACTCACGCAATGAAACGAGAAGGATTCTGGCGTTATGCCACTCCGCCGGTCAGCTTTTTTGGTATTCCGCTGCCGTTCCTGCTGCTGTATCTGATCTGGTTTCGCTGGCCATCCATGAACACGCTGTATATCTGTTCCGCCATTCTGGGATTCTTTGTTGCACTGAATTTCTTTGGCTGGAGTGTACGTGCCATCTGCCTGCGCGTGATTAGTACCTTCAGGGGAAAGATTGCCTCCGGTCGCCCCTGGTGGTACCGACACTTCATCGAAACGCCGCGAGACTGGACCGGTCTCTGAGCCCAGTCTGACACGCCAGTTCTCCACAGCGCTTACGCGCTTCCCCCTCTATATCTTCCAGGATTGTGACCATGCAAAAAAGTCACCGTATATGGCTTGCCGTACCTCACGAAGAGAAGGACGACGCCATCAATGCCCATCCACGTTTGGATAATGGCCAGAAAGCACTTGAATGGGACAATGAACACCGGCTCTGGTATGCCCGACCAGGTGCCGACCTGAACAAGTTCGAACGATGGATGCCCCGACCACACGAACTGTCGATGAATGCAGAAGACCCGGTAACAGAGTTTGCACAAAAACTCGAAGAAGCAGGGCTGATGGTTAAAGGGCTGCCCGTAATGGATGGCAGCCTTCAGCGTGTACCGACGAAACAGGACAGGAAGGGTTCCAAAAGCGGAGCTTACAAAGCATACCTGGACGGGCGCCCTGCCGGATGGTATCGCGATTATCGCAGCGCCGACGCTAAACCAACGCAGTGGGTGTTCTCAGGTGGTGGCGAGATGGACCCGCTTGCGCGCCTACATCTCCGGGCTCATGCCCAGCAAACCCGTGAAGACAATGCACGTGCTCTTGAGCTGCAGTATAACCGTCAGGCGGAATATGCCGCCCGATACGTTGACCGGTACCCGCAGGCTACAACAAGCACCTATCTGACCCGCAAGGGAGTAGAGGCCGCTCCGGGTATAAGAATCAACGAAAAACAAGAGCTTGTTATCCCCTTCAGCAACGCGCATGGCGACATTCGTTCTTACCAGCGTATTCCACTTACCGGTGGGAAAGACGCCCGGATCCTTAAAGACAGTGAGAAAACAGGTAACTGGTTTGCTCTCGGGACCCCGCAGAATGGCAAGCCGCTGTTGTTTGCTGAAGGATATGCCACAGCAGCCTCCATACATGAGGCATCAGGCCTGCCGGTACTGATGACTATTGATGCGGGAAACATGATTGCCGTTGGTCAGAACGCCCGTGCCGTCTGGCCAGACAGTCAATTTATCTTCTGCGCTGACAACGACCATCAATTAAAAAACCCGCAGACTGGTGAGCCAGAGAATAAGGGCATCCTAAGTGCCACCAAGGCCGCCGAACTGACGAACGGAGAGGTAATAGCACCAGCATTTACACCGACGGAGCTTGAACAAAACCTTACTGACTTCAACGATTTAATCCTCAGCAGAGGAAAAGACCTCGCCAGGCATCTCATCAATGTTCAGCTTCACGCTATGGGGATAGAAACCCCATTCAACACAAACTCACAAACCCGTAACGCCTTTGTAGAGGGCGGTCTCGTCTTCACCCCTGTTCAGGAAACTGCTATGGATAATCATGAATCTCCGGATATCGCACATATATCCGATAATGACATCGCCCGTGAACATACCGTCAGTGAGTTGGCCGAGGCCACTGCAGCAGAAAAACCAGCGACGGGGGCACCAGTGCAGCCTCCGGAAAACCAGGCGTCACATAAAGCCGGGCGTGAAACGATAACTTTGTTTCATGGTTCACCTGCAGCCTTCAGTGCCATTGATTCTGAAAAAATAGGATTAGGTCAAAACCTCGTGGGGAGAGGTTTTTATACTGATACGTCTGTTTTAGGCGTGCACTATGTAATGGAGGAAATAAATCATAAGGACTATCACGTATATGAATTAGAGATCCCTTCTGAGTCTGTTATTTTAGACCGTTGGGATAATTCCACATTAACAGAAGAACTGCGGGCACGAATCAGAGAAGCTGGAAATTCGGGGCATCAGCAACTCAATGAAAACGAGAGCATTTCTCGCTCCGAGCTTGGAAATAAACTCGCTGACAGCAAGGCGATAGATGACACCTTTCTTAACTTCGCCAGCAGCCCTCAGGGGATGAGCATTCTGAAAGAAGCAGGCGTTGATGCATTAAAAGACAATAGTTATGTCGCTATTATCAATACGGATTTAATTGATAATATTCGTTTGCGCTCTGCAGGTGGAAATATAAAAGCAGAAATGACGAAATATATAGATAAGGCATTAAGTAACGTTGCTCAGGATGCATCAAGATTGTCAAATATATTGCAAAAGGAACAGAATCTTTCAATACATTATGAAGCCATCCGTTCTGAACTAATAAATCTTACAGTGGCTCAAAACCGGCCCGAAGAAGCTGAAAGATTGACAGCTCTACTTACACATACATTCGTTGAAACTATTGATAGTCCCCCTGATAGAAAAACAAATATTACCCCCTTAAACCGACTATATGCGGAGGCAATAAGAAGCCTTGACCTGAATCACGATGATAGCGCTGCGCAACTGGGTCGCATTATTGATAGTGCTGTTGTAAACATAAACCCTGACCAGAAATTCGTTGCTGAACCCAATAAACCAGAGCCGGCAATTCCTGCTAACGAACAGAATCCCGCGCCGACTGAGCCGGAACAACCTCAACCTGCAGATGTACGCGATGAGCCATCCCCCATGCCCCCAATAGAATCTGACGTTTTAATTCCTGATACGCAGAGCAACCCGGATGGGACGCTCGTGACATCTCCCGATGATATCGGTCAGAGTAGCCAGAGCGTCGCCGAAGCAGGATCGTATGCACCGTTACCTGACCTGGATGATTATGCAGACATACGCGCGCAAATGGACGACCCACAGTTTGGTGAATGGATGCACAGTCAGTCTGACGACTTACCCCATAAGCCTGCTCAGGAACAATTTACAGCCCACGAACTGCAGGAAACGGATGAACAGGCTGTAAAACCTGAGGCTGCATTGCATGATAAAAACGCTGAGCCCACGGCGCCGGTCTCGTCTGAATTACCAATCCCTCCACAGTCCCCCGGAGCACCATTAACCGGGAAAAAACAGGAACAGGCACAGACAGCCAACGCAGATGCAGACATGCCAGAGCTGAATCCAAACTGGACGAAAACTGCAGAGAATGAGGTGAATGAAGCGGATGGGCTTGTCTATGGACCGCGAAGACCGGAACCGCTGCAGCGGGAAGATCTGGATAAAATCATCAAAGCCTTGTCAACAGAAGAGCAGCGCGACAACACGGTGCTCTACCGCCTCGACGGGGAAGATGCCTTTCGCGATCTCGGCAACCGCCTCGAAATGTGTAACGGTGCAAGTCAGGACAAACGAAGGGTACTCGCCGCGCTGGCGGTTGCATCACGCTTTTACGGCGGCGTGGTGGAGCTAACCGGCAGTATGGAGTTTAAAGAGCAGGCTATGCGGCTCATTATCGAAAATGACCTCGATATCCGCATGAAGTTGCCTGCACAGCGCGCTCAACTTGAGGCACTTCGGCAACAGATGGGGACGACCAGTGATTCAATCACAACGCATATACCTACGCCAGACCTGAATCGGCAGACACCATCACCTGATGCCGCACCACCACAGTCATCGGCAACAGCCGCACCTGAAGCTGTTTCCTCTAACGCGCCAGGTACACCAACACCCCCTGCATCACCGAACCCGGTATCACAGGCACAAGAACCCGGCGCGCCTCAGCCGGCGTTTTCATCCTCTACTGAGGCTGTCGCGTCAAAGGCTGCCGACAGTATCCGGGTCCCGGAAATGCCCGCTGAACCAGCGCCCTCCGCACTGAAGCCAGGACAAAGCATCACGGCGGTATTGAAAAACTTTGGCGAGGCGACCTACGAAAATAAAGAGAAAAAGGGTGGGAGCTTCTTTATCGAGCTACAGAACCGTGGAGGGAGTCATACCTACTGGGGGCAGGATTTAAGAGAACTTATCGAAAACCACAAAACCGGTGATGTGGTTACACTGACGCTTAACTCCCGTGACAGCTGGCATGTACCAGGAGAGGAAAATGGACGCGTAAAAAATAACTGGTCATTGACATCCGCCTCGACGGGCCTTGCCGTGGCGCACGATCGGCCAGAGCAGGGGCAACCCCTGCAAGTTTTTCCGGTCGATACGTTTGGCCGTCTCACTCAGCAAATCCGTCAGGCCTGGCCCGAGTACACCACAGACCTGAAGTTGCCACCTCGCCTGGAAGAACGGCAGTTTTATCTGGGTGAAGACAGGCACCCGGTGAAGTCACCGGTAGCTGCAGCAAGCATTTTGCCACCATCCACAGACGCCCCAGACAGGTTGATACCCGTTATGGCCTCCATGGACACACAGTCAAACCAGTTAGACCTGCTGCTTGTACAGTCAGCGGGGGAACACCTGCAGGGTATGGTGCGACTGGATGGCACACTGTATCCGGCACTGGCCACACCAACTACCGACAATAGTCAGTTGGTTATCAATGCCATCACCGACGACGGCCCCCGCTTTGCGGGTTACGGGCAGGCGGTGAATTTCGAACCCGACGGCACCACCCGTGCCGCACCTCAGCTGATGAAGTTCCACCTGAAAGGTCGGGAAGAGGATACACCGCTTCCTGCCCGACTCTACACACCGGAAAAACAGGCAGACACCCTGTTCCAGCGTCTGGGTTTTGAACAGACCTGGAAACAATGGGATGACGCACGAAAGCCGGAGGGCAGACAGGAAAAGGCGCTTCATCAGGAACACTCCCACAGCCCCGGCCGCTAAGCCGATAAGGAGAGAGAATGCGATATCACATGCTTAAAGCCGGACTCCTGTCCGGCTTCTTGCTTTTTTCTACCACCGCTGCGGCGGCGACCTGCCGAGCAGGAAGTGCCGCTGAAGCGGGTAGTCAGGCTGGTTATGAGCGAGCCAGGGCGGCCGCAACAGCCTGGGAACAACGCGAAAGCAATGTCTCATCCTCCCTGCAGTCCTGTCTGTCCCGTATCAAGAGCGTCAAAGTGAGCCTGCCGCAATTCCCCGGGCTCGATGACATCATTTCTCAACTGGAAAATAAGGTCTGCGAAGCTGCCCTTGATAAGGTCAACGAACAGATTCCAGACAACATCGATCCCTGGAAAAACTTCAACTCCTGAAACCTATGACAAAACTGACTCAACCGGCCCCCCCTGCAAAGGGGCGGGCCTCCTCCCCTGCGGAGGATCCACTGAACGATGCTGTGAAAATGATGATCACGGCAGAAAAACGCCAGAAAATGGCACCAGAGCTGATGAAAAGTAATCTCCGGCTGGGGACTGGTCTACTTATCAGCATAATCCTCAACGCCGGTTTAACCTGGGCTCTGATACAACAGCCACGAGATTACTTTGCCACCGACAGCGGACGCCTGATTCGCCTGGCTCCCACATCCGAACCAGCATGGAGCCAGGACGATGCAATCGCCTTTGGCAGCAAGGCTCTGATGCGGGCCTTTAACCTGGACTTCGTTCACTATCGTGAGCAGGTATCTTCTACGGCCTCGCTGTTCTCTGAAGAAGGGCACGCCAGTTACATCCAGGCACTCACTAACTCCAATATCTATGATGCCCTGAAGCGTGAACGTATGAACCTTACCGGCTCCGTTGGGGCTGGTGTCGTCATCCGGCGTGGACGCCTGTCTGATGGAACCTGGTTCTGGACTATGCAATATCCGGTACGTCTGCGTCTGGTTGGTCAGACAACCAGCAAGCCCGAACAACCTTTTGTTTTCGAAATCACCATCCAGCGCGTAGATCCACGACAGAAACCTGTCGGGATGGAAATCCGCCAGATGATCTCACGCAACGCCCCCCGCAACCTCTGAGGCTCCCGCCATGAAACTTCGTTATCTCATGACCACGCTACTGCTGTGTGGTCCGGCTCTCGCAGTCGCTGCTGACAATACTGGCTGGCAGAACGCCAGGACACCTGGCGCAACAAGTGCAGCTCCAGCCCAGCAAGGTGCTGAACCACATACAACGGACGTACCCGCAACCCGGATTAGTGGGGAGTTACCGGCACCAGGACAAAGCTCACCGCTGGTAGACGAAGCGGCAAGCATGGACTCGCCTCTGTCAGCGGATGAGATACGCGAACTGCGTCTGCGACTGACAGACAACGAGCGGTCGGTAAATGCTCCAATGATAAGCGTGGTTCCGCGCATCAGTTCGTTAACCCTTAATCTTTCACCAGGAGCCAGTATCCCGTTGGTACGTACGGCCATGAACAACCAGAGCGTCGTTACCCTGACAGACATCAGTGGTGCGCCGTGGCCACAGTCGGATCCGCCAATTAATGCCAGTCCGAAAAATTTTGATGTGAAGTTCAATGCTGGTAGCAACATGCTAACTATCACCCCACTGCGTCCGTGGGCGGCAGGAAACATATCCGTCTATCTTAAAGGACTCGATGTACCGGTCATGATTAACGTGACAAGTGGTGAGACAGACACCCGTACAGCCAGCCAGGAGATCGACAGCCGACTGGATTTACGCGTCCCACGCCTGGGTCCCGGCACCATGGCCCCAGGCGCGCCAGTCGATAAAATCGCACTCCATAGTGCCACTTTGCAGGCCTTTCTGGATGGCACTCCACCAGAAGATGCACACCGCCTCAAATTCCAGGGCAACGTTCCTGACACTGTTATATGGCAAAGCGGTGATGATCTGATGGTCCGTTCCCGGGCAATGCTTCGCGATGAGTTTGAACAGACACTCTCTTCAGCGGACGGCACACATCTCTGGAAACTCCCCCTCACCCCGTTACTGACCTTCTCAGTGAACGGGAAATCCGTTCACGTCACGCCGGAGCTTCAGTAATGAGCGCAGAACAGGATGCCGGAAATAACGGCAAAAAACTTATTTCAATAATCGGATTTGGAGCCCTGGTTTTACTGACTGCCGGTTACTGGTTAGTGTCATGGCTGGCACATGACCCTTCAGGAAAGGATTCTGCCGTCAATCTTAACGGCACTGCCTCAAGTGCCGTAACCACCACAACAGAAAGCCCGCGATACCGTGAGCTACTGAAAGCCTCAAACGACTTAGGTGCGCAAGAAGCCGCACGAACTGATTCATCTTTTATCGCCAGCCTCCCGGTAGGCCTTGAAGTCACGGAACCCCCGCCTGATAAGCCGCCGGTAACAAAGCCGGCATCACAAGACTCGCCATCTCCACAGTCGGGAAAATCGTCACGACGCACGGAAAACACGGCCGGAGAAGAGCAGGCAAACGAGAAGCGCCAGGCTCAACTCCAGAAACTGCTCACGAGAATCAGTGCCGCGCAGGCGGGCGGTGACGCACCGGTTCTGGCCACTGCACTGGCCAGCGTTACGCGGACTTCACCAGAGTCTGGTGCTGGCCGCCAGGCAGAATCCACAGCTAAAACAGAAAGCGCACAGGTCTTCGTCCCTGCACTCACTCGTGCGTCCGGTTATATGGAGACTGCCGTGGATTCGGATAACCCCAACTCAGAGGTGGTTGCGGTCATACCTGCAGGGCCGCTGGCTGGCGCCAGACTCCATAGCCCTTCAGTAAAACTTGCCGGAAATGGACTCGATATCAAATTCACCAGTATGAGCTGGAAAGGAATGGAACTGAACGTAAAAGCAAGCGCACAGAGCGAGAAAAACCTGATGTCTTCAATAGCTTCCGATGTCAACCATCGATGGGGGACACACATCGTTCTACCAGCTGTATTAGGTGGTCTTGGAGATCTGGGGGGGCTGTACAAGGATGCTAATACTCAAGTCATGCAGTCCAGCGTCGGAACAGTCACCGGACGCGTAGGGAAACCTGACGGCAGCACAGTAGCTGGCGTAATGGTCGGTGGCACAGCACAGACAGGTGCGGAAGTCATCAAACAGGAGATGGCCCGCGAGCCGTTCCGCCAGGTAACAGTTAAGCAGAAAGAGGTTATCTCCATTCTCTTCGTTGAATCAGTAACTTCAGACGACATTATCAGTAATAAGAAGGCCGCACTCTCCGCTGCCAGTACATCAGCACCAACACCTGTTGCAGCAGAGCAGCAAACTGAATCCCGCCTGCAGGAAGCTATAGCGCGCCGCCAGGCTGAAATCCGTCGTCAATATGGCGACACCGTACCCGTGAGGAACAATGATGAATCAGCAAATTGACATACCTGAAGAAGATACGCTGGAAAACGAGGATGATTTTGGCGCGCCAGACCCCCGTCAGAAACCACCTTTATGGAAACGGGAGCTGCTGTTTGGCTATTCTCTACCGTGGCTTCTCGGGATAACTCTTCTGGCAGTGGCCAGCCTCTGGTATCTGTTCGGTCCGTCACTGTCATTTACAAATAACACACCGTCTGAAAGCAGCTTCAGTGAGGTTGAAAGTACGCTCGACGGTGCACCGCAAAATGCAGTTGAGACTATCCAGCACACGAGGGCTTCGATCCCCGTAGCGCAGCCAGCGACACAAATTGCACCTCCGATGCTCCAGGGCGATACGGCGAGCATGATGACGGATATTCGTGACGAGCTGAACGACCGTGATCGAAAGATAAATGACTCTATGACGTCACTGAAAGACAGCGTCACCCGTCTGTCTGATGCTATCAAGAGGGATGAGGCATACGCGGTAGAAACGCGTGCCCAGCTTAATGACCTGATACAAAAGCTGGCAGTACTGGAAGCCCGGGCAAGCGTCACTGATACCTCAAAACCCGCTTCCAGGTCCCAAAAACGGCAGGTAGCCAGTGCTATTTCAGGCATGAAAATCATGTCACTGGAGTCGGGAATGGCCTGGATTAAATGGCAGGGCAGTACCTGGTCCGTCCGGGAGGGGGATACGCTGGGTAAAGTCACTATTCGTCAGATTGATCCCGCCACACGCTCTGTGGTGACAACAGGAGGAACCCTGCGCTAATGGCACTGGATGCCATTACGCTAATAGAGAACCTGGCTTCGGGCATCTTCACCGCTGGACTGGATTTACTGTTCAGTTGGTCTGAGATGATTGGTTTTTTTGGCCTCATCGCCCTACTGGTCCGGCAACGTTCCAGTCGTGGTCCCTTATCCCCGGGCAGGTTCGCTATTGGCCTTTTTTCCTGCGCCGCACTGGTATCCCTTCCCTCCATAATTAATGCCAGTGGTGCTCAGCTTGGTTTTGGCGCTACATCCTTTGATGCAATCGCTTATGTGCAGCCCGCCACCTACGGCGTTGCTGCAGGGGCCGCTAACGCCGTGCTTTCCCTGGTTCGGCTCGCAGGTGTGGGATTTGTCTATGCAGCACTAGATATGTTTCGACGTTCAGAACTTGAAGGGCATACCGCGCTCAGTTCAAGCGAAAGCATTCGTGCCGCGACCGTAAAACTGATGGCCGGAACCGCGATGGTCTTTTCACCTCAGCTCATCGATGCCGCGCTCGCCACCTTCGGACTCGCTTTTTAACACCATTCGTTTTTTTATAACCCAAGGAGACACCATGTCACTTTTCCGTGCTATTTCCGCGCGTATTTATGCCGTTGTTATTTTCTGTCAGCTGACCATGATGAAGTGCCGTGAGCGAATGATTCAGGGGTTGTGTGCCCTGGCCACGTTCCTGTTACCCGGCATGGCCTTCGCCGAAGGCGATCTTGCTGACATGCTTAGCAGCGCCGCTGCCGGTGCTAAAAGTGGTAAAACTTCTGGCCTGGAAATTGCCCAGGCGATCGGAGTATTCATCTTCATCGGTTCCCTGCTGGCTTTCAAAAAAGTTGGTACCAACCCGCAGATCACCGTGGGCCGCTGCTGTGCAGGTCTGGCTATTGGCGGTCTGCTGGCCGTTGTCCCTGAAGTTATGAGTCGTACCCAGAAACAGCTTGGTACCAGCTCCGTCAATATCAGCTAAGCACAGGAAAGGGTCGGTGTTTACCGACCCTTTCAGGAGAAAACGATGAGTAATAAGAAAAAGACACCTGACCTTCGGTGGCTACATTCACTTCCAGTACCTGATGTTGTCCATACCACAGCCCCCCAGCTTCCTGCCCCTGTGAGCGTTTCAGGGGGACGCTGCTATTGCTGCGGTGCTGATATGAAACATCTGTTTATGTTACCAGAATCCCTGCCCTTAACCCGACTTGCGGAAGAAGCACATGATGCAAAGGCCAGACTCGTCAGAGCGAAAGATACGCTGGCTCAGCTGGCGTCCCGCCCCACGCCACAGGTACCGGCTGAATACGAAAAACATACTCGTGCACTGAAAGCCGCACAAACCGGGATGCAGCACGCATCACTTGCAGCCCGCCGCCTTGCCCTGCGCCAGATTCCCACCGCGCTTCTGACCGATACCGGTTTACTGTCTGATACTGAATATGCTGAGTTCGAACGGCTCACGCAGCCGTTTAATCTCTGTTTTATCTGCCACGCCTGGCATGCCCTCAACGGGTTTGCTGCTGCTCAGGGGGTAATGGTCTGGTTACCGGATCTGCATCCACGTAATGTCGTCGCCCTGAACCGAAAAGCGCTGCAGGCCGTCTTCAGCAACATTCCTTACAAAATTCGGGAGGGTCGCCGGGTGCTGTCGGAATTGACCCGGCATCGATTGCCTCTGGAAGAACGTTTCGGAGGGTGGCGGCCTGCTGATTATGCCGACGCGCTTAAACGCTTCCCGCCAGTCATTCGCGATGACATGCGACAGAAAATGAATGGAGTGGCGTTGATCCTTACACCGGATTCAGTAACGGACAGTGACGTGCTGTCAGAAATCCCGCAGAAAAAAATAGTATCGGCGCTGCCCACTGGCACCACTGTCACACAAAACTGAAGCGCACCTCGTCACACAGATGCGCCATCGAGCCCATCAATACACGCCATCCTGGTGGAGTCTTCACTGCTATGAATATCAACCGCCTTGTCTTCGCCATTGAAGACGTTATGAACACCTTTTCCCGTTTCACCATCTCTGCTGACTTTGTCGACTATTGCGACATTCGCACTGTGATCGGACTGGACAAACACGACCTGGAACTCAGACCCTGGCTGGAAGCACCTTATATTGGCGTAACCCATCATGGTTATTACCTCTCTGCATTTGAAATTTCCGGGGCATTGCGTGAACTATCAGAAACCGCCTCAGCCGACCATCCGGATGCGTTTGAAGGAATGATCGCGCACCTCACATCCACACTCAGTACGACCTGGAAAAATACCGGCCATAAGTTGGCCTTCATTTTTGAACGAGATCCGGAAAAAGGGCGTGACGAAGTCAGCACCATGATCGCCCCACAAAAACGCTCAATTCAGCACATCGGCATCCAGTTGGATGACCTGCTCAATGAAAAGGTAAACGTAATTTCACCTTGGCTTGTCCGTGAGCGATGCTGGCTTGCCGTCTGGAGTTCACCGACACTGGTGAGCCATCAGGAAAGAACAGATTTCAATACCACCGTTCGGGCTATCCAGGATAAAGCGCCGGTCGCGCGCTTTGGACAGGAGCCCTGGCGCTGGCAAATGTCTGGTCTGAAGATCAGGCATGACAGCTTTATCTCTACTCTTGAAAAAGCACTCGTACGCGGCGGAGACGGCTTACTTGTCCGCCTGCTAGACGTGCCTGAGTTCTGTAACGAAATCAGACGTGAAACAGCACGTAACAGCACATCGGCAGCATGGCGCCCGGCACTGCCGGGGAAAGCCGCACCCTCGGGTACGCTTCAGGATGATGACGCCACGGCTCTGCTTGCTCCCTTCCTGAATTTTCAGGTTTTTGGTTGTACACCAAAAACTGAAGGTAATCTTGTGTTTGCAGAGGGACTATGGCATGGCATGGTAGCCATAACTCTGCCTCCTCAGAACCCCAGCCCCTTCAATGAACTGGTTAAACTGGTTCCACGTGCCGTTCCCTGGCGTATTCGGATCGATATAATGCCGGGTGGGATGAAGGCGCTGGGCTGGAAAAAGAATATTTCATCATTTGGACAATTTATTCCCTCCATTCGTCCTCTTTACGACGCTTTTACGCAGTTGGCTGAAACGGATGAACGAGATCCAGTTTGTGTGATGACCATTGTGGCTTCCACCTGGGGGCGTACCCGTGAAATATGCACCCGTAATCAGATGCTGCTTGAATCAGCTATGCAGGGATGGGGAGTCTGTAACACGACCACAACCTTCGGTGATCCACGTCGGGGATGGGTAAACAGCATGCTGGCAGCGTCAGCAGGTTCAGGCCCCGTCCCGCTTTATCCGCCACTATCCCATGCGCTTTCTATGCTGCCCTTCAACCGACCAGGTTCCGTCTGGCGCGGGGAAGGTAATTTGATGCTGCACACTGAAGACGGCTGCGCCTGGGAAGTTGGGCTGGGTTCTTCACGACAGAACAAGCACACCGAACTTGCACCAGGTGACTCAGGTCTTGGTAAGTCGGTACTGATTAATACCCTGACGGAAATACAGGTATCTTCCGCCCAAGTTTCACTTCCCTATGTGGCGCATATCGATAAAGGGTTCAGCGCTATGGGGTTCATCCAGCTGATTCGTGACAGTCTGCCGGAGGAGCGAAAGGACGAAGCCGTCGGTATTATTCTCAGCAACGACCCGTCTAAGTCGCGCAATGTTTTCGATATCTTGTACGGTGCCCATAAGCCAGTAACGCCGGAGAAGCAATTTATCGCGTCCATGTTGATGGCCTTCTGTATAGAACCGGATAAAGGGACGCCTCCTAACCCGACCGATACCCGGCAGATAGTGAACCGCCTGATTGATCTGGCGTTCGACATGCGCAGCGGTATTGAGCCAAACATGTTCCGGTCAAACGTAGAGCCAGAAGTGGATGAGGCACTGGAGTCATCCGGGTTGAGAGATGAGCACGATCAGGAATGGTGGACTGCGACGCCATGGTATGAAGTACGTGATCTCCTCCATGAGCGCGGGCAGTTATCCGCGGCTCAACGGGCGCACTATCAGGCAGTACCCGAACTCGCTGATATGCCAGCGCTACTACGCAGTGAGGCAATTCAGGAGAGTTTTGGCAGAGTACAGCGTGACGGTTCACAGGAGCCACTGCTGGAATACATTGAGCGTTGCATGATTCAGGCTCGTCAGGACTATCCGATGATGGCCAGTCGGACTCGTTTCGCGCTGAACCCGAACACACGCATTATTGCCGTAGACTTAAACAACGTCGCCGGCGATAAGACTCCGGCAGGCAGACTGAAAACCGGCATAATGTTCCTCTTTGCTGGCCACATAACAGCTGGTGATTTTACGCTTCCTCAGTATCAGGAAGAGATAGTGAAAACGGTGCCGGAAGCCTATCTCCCGGGCATTATGCGGCGTATCAACCAACTCGACAGCGAAATGAAAACCAAAATCTACGACGAGTTACACAACGTCAAGGGCATTGATTTCATCTTCGAAGCGCTGGACACGCAGGACAGGGAACAGCGTAAGTTTGGCATCCGCACGGTGTTAAGTACCCAGTTCCTTACCGACTACCCGAAAAGCCTGCTCGATTCTGCCAACACCCTCTGGCTGCTGCGCTACCGCCAGGAAGACATCCCTCTTTTACGGGACAGTTTTAAGATCCCCGAACACAATCTCCATGCTTTCCTGCGTATGCCAGCCGGTCCTGCTGCAGACGGTAGTGGAGTACCGATGCTGTGTATGATGCGCACGACCCAGGGCACGCTGGCGCGGATTGTCCGGTTTACGCTCGGACCGCTGGAGCTGTGGTCGCTTAACTCAGACAAAAAAGATGGTGCGCTACGCAAAAATCTCTCCGCGACGATCGGCACTGCCCGTGCCCGTCAGTTGCTGGCAGATAAGTTCCCACGTGGGTCTGCAAAAAAACTCATTGAGTACAGAGAGCGTAACAGTGGCGTCCGTGGTGATAAGGGTGTCATCGAACTGATGGCGGACGAAATGATTAACGAACTGGGGTATGACCTGTGATGTGTTCCATCCACCTGACGCCACGCTGCCGTCGCCCGGCAAAGGGACAGGTCAGACTTTCACGCCTGATGATCGATGTTGACGGCGTGGAGTTTGTTCTACCATCTCGTCACTTTCGTACAGACAGTGCAGTGAACTCTCGTGCTGTATACGCTACTGATCGTCGGGCTCCACAAGAAGCCTGTGGCGTTCTTCTTACGATCAAAGATCGTCCTCGCCAGTTGGTTACTACGGCCATATGGCAGGTAAAAGAGCCAGGCGAACAGGTGCGAGAATCGCGTCATGTGGTCCAGTGGCTGTTACCTGAGGATATAAGGACGGTGTTAAGTGATGATACCTGGTTATGGCCGGAGGGGGCAGAGACCCCACAACTCAGCCCAGGAGACTGGCCGGTACTGGATATTACCCCTTCAACTCACTCACGGATCGCTCGTCGTGGGTTGACTATCATAGACACCCGCAGCCGGGAAGGACGTATCAGCAGACGCTTTCAGACCTTCCCTCTGGTAGCCCTCGCCCCCGACCCACAGTCAGCTCGCCTTCCCAACGTATTTACCCCGCTCAACTAAATGGAGAATTTCATGATACAACGCCATCTCCCCGCGCTGGCGCTTGCCATCGCGTCCAGCCTTCCCACAGTTGCCAGTGCTTTCACCGTCAACGTGAACTCCAGTGTTCCGATAACTACTCAGGTTCTGCCTGAGATGGCCACCATCCAGGCAACGCTGGTCGAAATACTACAGATGCAGCAGGCCACCGGTACAGCAATCACACAGAATGCTGACAAGCTCGGCGCGCTGATTAATCAGGATGGACAGGCCACCCGTCAGCAAATGATTTTCAATAATGAAACCCAACGGCTGGAAGAAGCTCGACAGAGTTTTTCGGTACCGGATTCGATCTGCAGTGATTCAGCCTCCGGCGTTGCTGCACAAAGTAAAAGTGCGTCAGGTAGTACCGCATCAAAACTCTCTTCCGGCAAAGGCGTTTCCAACTCAGCGGTGCGTAAGAGGATTTCCACTGCATCAGAAGAGCAGGCCCGCGACGCTTATGACGGTGCGAACGTGCATGCAGCGTACTGCACAGCAGCAGAATATGAGCGTTTTGGTGGGACGGGGATCTGCCCAGCCGTCAGCAAAATGCCCGGTGGTGACAGCCAAGTACGCTCGATCTATGGTGGAGCAGGACCGGAAGGGACGGCACCAGCACTGTCCTGGACACAGGAACAGACCGACGCCGCAATGGCCTACATGAAAAACACATCGCGCCCTTCGGCCGGTCGCACGCCCGGTAAAGGTGAAGTCAACACCGTAACCGGACGGACGTATGTAGGATTGCTCAACGAGTACAACGGTATCACCGATGCCGCCTCTGAACCTCAGCTCTCGCTGATTGCCGACAGTAAGCCCAGTGAAACCACCCGTGATGCCCTGAAAGAAGCACTGCAGTCCCCTTCCGCAGCGCAGTATTTTGATGATGTGGCTTCACCGGAGGCGAAAGCGAAAGGCTACATGAGCCAGCGAGAATTTGAATCCTTTGAGGCCGGACGTCGATATGCCAATACAGCCTATCTCTCTGACCTGCAGCAAATGAACGGAGATAACCTTATGCGCGAACTCATCCGAACCACGGCGCAGATGAACTGGCAACTTAATGACATTAAAGAGTTGATACGCAAAGGGAACGTTATCGACGGCCAGTTGCTCGCTGCCTTTGCCCGTCAGTCCTATGCCCCACGACTAAAACAACTCGAATCAGCCATGAACCAGGGAGCGGCCAAATGACATCTGAAAAAATAGTCTCACGAAAAAAAAGCCTCACCGGGCGTATCACCATCGGATTGCTTAGCATCTTTCTACCTGTGCAGGAAACAAAGTGGTTTCTACGATCAGCTCGACACATGACATCACGCAATCTGGAGCGAATGCGTGATGCCTTTCCTGAGCTTAACACCGACGACAAACTGCCTGCTTCTCCTGATTGGGAAAAAGCCGTTGAGGAATCCGGCTGTACTACCGAACAGCTGGATAAGGGGTATGTTAGCCAGCGCCGGCGCTGGCGATTTCTGTTCTGGCTTATGATTATACTCGTTCCGCTTGCACCACTGACAACATTCATCATCTGTGGGAGTATCACTGCACACCAGATCAGCACCTGTGTGGTGCTGTTTTCCGGCGCTGGCGTGGCGTGGTCAAAAGCGCTAATCGTAACCTATCGACTGTGGCAGTTACGCAACCGGCGTGTGAGTCTTGCTGAAGGAGGCACCTTTCAGCATTTCAGGACGGAAACACATGCCTTACGAGATTCCATTCTCGGAAAATAACGGCCCTCTTCTGCCCCAACCGCCATCCCGGCATTCATGTTTTATCCGGAGTTACCGTGAAAAATCTCATTCGTGCGCTTTGTGCAGGGCTGCTTATACCTGTTATCCCGGCACGCGCCGGTGTCACTTACGATGATATAGTCTCTGCTGCGACCAATGCCCAGGACCTTTCCCGACAGGCTCTGGTCACTATCTTCGGCGACGTGGTGCTTGACCCTCTCGCCGCCGGTAATACCACGATGATCGGGAATCTGTTTGCGCTGTTTAACGGAATTATTGCCGTCCTTGCCGTCGTCTGGTTTGTGATTATTGGCCTGAAGCACATCAACAAAACGGGGCATCAGGGCAAGGTATTCAGTGGCGATCGCGATATCACCAGTACACTGAGTACAGTCTCAGGATTCTTGATGATTATCCCGACAGCCAATGGCTGGAGCATGTCTCAGCTCATCATCCTCTGGGGCGCATCGATTATGGGCGTGGGCTCTGCCAACCTGATGGTGTCCAAAGCTGCAAGTGATATTGCCAGCGGCTACTCCCTGACGGTGCAGCCCACCCAGGCCTCGACCCGTACATCTGCACGCGGTATTTTTGAGATGCAGCTGTGCAAATACGCCATCAATACGGCACTGGACGATTACAGCAGCACTGCCAATTCCACCACAGCAAAAATGACTGAGAGATTCGGTTCGTCTGGAGGAAATTATACCTACCGGGTCACGAACGGCAGTGGAGTGTGTGGCACAGCAACAATTCCGGAACAACAGAAATCAGGCTCCTCGTCTGGCTCTGGGAGCTTCTTTAATCCCTTCAGTAATAGCGACACACGTGAAGTCGTGGACGCACAAAACAAAGCGATGGAAGCCATGATTCAGGATATGGATAGCGCTGCCAGCGAGTTTGTTACAGGATTTATGAATAAGCGAACGACCGGAAACGGCACACTCCCGGATATAGAAACGCGCATTCAACGAGCTGCCAACAACTATGAACAAACAGTACAGCGTGCGCTGCCGGCACAGAGTGAGCAAAATGGCATTCAGGATGCTGTCAGGAATTACCTCGATACATACGGCTGGGCGTCTCTCGGCGCCTGGTATCAGACTTTCGCAACGGCCAACCAACGCCTGACTGAAGTTGCCAGTCGCGCACCGGCGACCAGTGGGATGTCCTCTCTAGGGGAAATTGGCAGCGGAGAACTTTTCAGTGCAGTAATGAGCGCATACAGAACTCAATTGCAGAATTCGAGTTACAGTCCGGCGTTGGGGACCACTATCTCAAACGATGAACAAACGGCAGTAGATGGGAATGATCCAAATAGTTATTTCATGAAAACTGTCGGTGGGCCCATGCAGAGGTTAACCAACTACTTAGCAACTTCATTAAGTGGAACAGGTTCTGTAAATGGGCAAGTTAACCCGCTTATTAAGATGAAAAATGTAGGCGATTACACGTTTGGAGCTGCCGAAGGCACATTAACTGCATACACAGCTGTTCGAATCATTGCAGCTGCTGGGGAAGGAAGCTTGGTAGGTAAAGCGCTAGATTTATCTACCGGCACAGTCAGCGCGATTAATAAAGGTCTGGATGCTATATCTCCAGCAATATACTTCCTGCTGCTGCTCATGTTTACGGCTGGGTTTACCTTATCAATCTACTTACCGTTTATACCATTCATTTTCTGGATGACAGGGATTGGAAACTGGATTGTCAGTGTTCTTGTTGGCTGTGCTGCAGGCCCTCTGTGGGGAGCTACACATCTAGGTACTTCACAGGATCGAGGTAGTCGTGCTGCGTACGGCTATATCTACTTGATCGACACGATGATACGCCCAACCCTCATGGTGTTTGGATTCTTTTTCGCATCTGTCGCGATTATAGCTGTAGGTACAATCTTACACGCATTGTTCGGAGCAGCTCTGGTCAATGTTCAGGCAAATTCTTTGACCGGAGTTTTCAGTCTTGTTGGATTCTTAATGATTTATGCACGCCTGTGTACAGCACTGGTATCCAGTATGTTTGCATTACAGGCATATCTACCGGACTACGTGATTTCATTCTTGGGCGGAAGGGATGCAGCCAATACCCTTGGCAGTATGGCTGGCTCAGTGAAAGATATGTTTATAGCCGGTGGGAGAAATATACGCCATACCCCTGGAGTTAATACAAAGGGTATGAATGGCCCCGATGGAACAAATAATGATGGAATCAAAAGTTGAGATGTGGACATCTATCCAGTAGTGCTATAATATTGATTGAAATACCTAAGGAGGGTTGACTGTGAAAGATAGATTCCCTAAATGGTGGCTTCCATATTATGTAGTCAGAACTCTATTCTTGCGGTTCGGAGTTATTACATTAGTTTTACTTGCTCCGCTATTTACTTTATATGTATCGAGCGGGGATTATGTTATTGGAAGTGACTATATTTTTCTCTTTAGTCTTTGGTTTATGCTGTTCGCCCCATTCATCATAAATTACGGCATAGCCAATAATCGTAAAAAAAAGATCCTTGCTGTTATTGAGAAAATCAAGGATACAGGGCACTTCAAGCCGGACATCAACTCAGAAGGCTGGCTCTTCTGGCAAAGTACCTATCTGGGTTTCGACTTCCAGCAAGGAACGTTTTTGTACATCAGAATCTATCCTGGCAACGTTATGGATGTCATTGGTTTCGATGCTTACAGCCTTACCCGTACAGAGGTTGAAGACTCAAAGCTGCGCCTGTTCACAAAGTTTACATCGTTGCCGATGATTCTTATTGATACCGGCGCTGCATCCAGTATTGCTAACCATTTGCACGCAATGAACAATAAAGGATACAGCTATAACTTTAACTTCAATGATGTCGTGAATAAAAAACGTGCCGAGATCGAAGTTCTGACAGGACTACCAGTTCCCGTTCTTGCCTAAAACACATCTACTCCCCTCCAATAAATAGCCGGTTTAATTACCGGCTATTTTTATTAAAGTAGATCATTGCCCTGAAAATTCACTCTAAAACAGATAATGATAATTAAAACCACAATCTGACTCCTTATTGATTATTACTCAAATAAAGGGGATCCATATCAGATCCACAATAATTTAATTTTTAACCAATCAATATATTTTCACCTTCCGTTGCCATCAGTAAACACGCCTACAGACTTTAGATAAGTCCATGCGTTGTTGCCCTTTTTTATTCAGTTAGTCTTCATCTTGGGAGTTTATCCATGACATCCGCTCGCGTGGGATCGAATGACCCGCTTGAATTTCTCGGCGCCCTCGCCATCCTGGGAATTATGGTTCTGCTTGTCGCTTGGCTGTACTTGCCCGAGTTTGTGTATTGGTCATGTTTCATTTTGCATATCCTGTGGGGTATGGCTGACTTTGGACCATTCCATACCTGGGCCGCACCGCGCTATAACCTGTTGGCCGTCACCGCCAACAATGCCCAATACATCACGTACGATCAGTGGATCAACGTGATGGAGCAAACGACAGGGATCTTGATGATATTCCTCATTCCCCTGTCCACCGCTTCCCTGTGGAGCTGGTTACACCATCCAGCCCGCAACTGGCAAACTCGGCGGGTACTCGACATAAGTACATTGCCGTTCGCCATGGAAGCTATTTCTCCTGCAATTTCCCCCATCCTTAGTGAGGGAGATGCCAGTCGTCTCTTGTTGGATAAACGTCGTCCGGAAAGACGTCCGGCACAAACCCCGGAAGGTTTCGTAGAAGAACATCAACTCATCAGTAACATGCAGCTCGATGTTGCCCGCTGCCGGGCTGTTTTCATGGCGCAGCTGGGACGTCCGCTGAATGGATGGAAAAGCCTTGCGCCGCATGAAAAAACTCTGTTCGCAATATTCGGCCTTCAGTTTTTCCTGGACGATCGCCCGGCAGCAAAAGCGCTGATGGATGAACTGAACCGTTCCTGCCGTCTCAAAAGTCGCCGTGATAAGGGGAAATTCTCAGTACCAGTCTATGCGCTGGCCAGAACTGCCTTTAAGCGTGTCATCCAGAGCGAAGGCGCGAAAAAGTGGTTGCATGAGCACCGCTACGTCAGAAGTGGCATGGTCTGGCTGTACGCACATGATTTACGGCTGACACCGCCTAACTGGTTATGGCTCAAGGGAGTGGATCGTCCCCTCTTCTATGCCCTGCACCGGGCAAACACCACCAAAGGATTTATTGAAGGAGCAGGTATCGTCGCCGTCGCCCGCACCGAGAGTGAGGCTATACGACTTGGCCTGCCCTGCCCGCAAGCCTGCGTCGATGAAGCCATTGAGGGACTGCGCATCGATATGCTGTCCTTGGGGCTAATCTGGGACGAACCTCAGCCAGACCTAGACCGCAAGCGCCGCATCCGGACCAACTGGTCACTGACGGAAGATGTTATCACTCGCCCGGGAGGCGACGACGCTCCCATCTTCTGAAAATCCGAACATATCTAACGCGAATTAACATACCTTCTACTGGAGTCTCCTTATGTCACAGAAAAGCACCTACACCACCTTTCGTTGTAACGATTTCATTTACGACACAATTGTGGTTTTACATCAAAGCGGAGACGGCGATCCTCAGGCCCTGCTCATATTCCGCGAACCACAGCGTATGGCCATTCATGATAAAAAACTCATTGCCTTTTATGAGCTTTCAAAAGAAGCCGTGACACTTCTTGATGACCCGATGCACGATGCCGCAGAAGTCTTCAACACCATTGCACTGCAACTCAAAACTCAGAGTAAGGCGGTGATAAAACGGCGAATTAAAGCCCTTGTCCTGTTTGTTGGCGGTGCGTTGATTGCGTCCTCGTTATGGTTCATGGGTACAAGCAACCATACCTCACTTAATTTCAGTAGCACAGAACTGACAATACCTGAAGGGCCTGCCCCTGTTCAGCCACAACAGTCTGCCGCTATTCAGGGACAACCTAAAATGACGGTTCTCCCGTCGACTGACAATACTGTCAGCCACGCTGTACAGGCTGAATCCGCCAACATGCAGAATATTATGAAGGAAAGCCATGAATCCTTACCGGCCTCTCCTGCTGAAGCATTGCAGACGGCAGCAACACCGATAACTCCACCCACGCCAGTAACAACAGAAGCGACGGAACAGTCAGCCCGACAGAAGATGGTAGCCATACTGAAGCGCAGCGCCGATCGGGGTCTGTTCACCATCCCACTCTCAACCGGACATGAACGTACGCTGTATGCATTCCTCGACCCAACCTGTGCGGTTTGCAAAAGCATGGAACCAGCAATCGAACAGCTGGCACAAAATTACAACGTGGTCATTTTCCCTGTATCTGTAGTCAATGACGGTGGCGATGCCGTAGATAAAATCGTTCCGGTATTGTGCGAGAAAGACCTGACTGCCCGTGCTTTAGCATGGAGCGACCTTTTTCGCCCGGACGCAGGCATGCAGGTTCCTGGACAGGCGACCTCTCAACAGGTGAGTTCAGACTGTTCCGTGTCGGCTCAAGCCGTAGTGGCCGTAAACGATACAGGCTTCCGCGCATTTGGTTTCTCAGGTACACCGACAGTGCTGACTGACACAGGCATTCGTCTGGCAACAGGCATGCTGGCCGCACCTGATAAAATTGCTCACTTCATGAAAATTACCGATCCAATGACACAAGAACAGGTCGACCGTTTTGTGAGTTCCCTTAGCATCCAGGAGTAACCCTTGACTGCTCCCAGCCCTGAAGAACGGGGATTCCCACTTCAACGAGCCGAACCTAAGCCGCGTGATGCGGTTCAGGATTTACAGGCTCTCCATGGGCTAACACTGCCAGCCCGGCAGCTTTTATATTACGGGCCGCGTTGATATCACGATCATGGTCTGCCCCGCATTCAGGACAGAGCCACTGACGAATATCAAGAGGCATGTTTTTCATGGTAAAGCCGCAACAGCTACAACGTCTGGAAGAAGGGAAATACTGGTCGATAGCGACAACGCTACGCCCTGCCCATTCCCCTTTGTACTGTAGCTGGCGAACAAGTTCGCTCCAGCTTGCGTCAGCTATCGCTTTTGACAGCTTTGGGTTGCGGATCATGTTTTTCACCTTAAGGGATTCGACGCAAACAACTTGGTTTTCGTTAATCAGTTTGCGGGACAACTTATGCAGGTTATCCATCCGGCAATCGGACATTTTCGCGTGGAGTTTGGCGAGCTTTAAGCGGGCTTTGGCACGATTCTTTGAGCCTTTTTTCTTCCTGCTTAACATGCGTTGCTGCAAAGCCAGTCGCTTCGCATATTTAGCCGTGTGGCGTGGATTGCTGGTTTTGAATCCGCTGTCGGTGACGAACAAATCTTTTAAACCAACATCAATGCCGACCGTGGAAACGGTAATCGGCAGTGATACAGGTTCAAACTCGCAAAGACAGGATACGAAATATCGTCCGGCGGCATCTTTGGTGATAGTGACAGTGGATGGCGCAGACGGCAACTGACGGCTCCAGCGCACATATAACGGCGCCTTGCTCTTTGCCATGTACAACTTGCCGTCACGATATTTAAACGCGCTCGCAGTGAACTCAACCGCCTGCTTGTGGCGTTTGCTTTTGAAGGCTGGATATGCGGCTCGTCCGGCGAAGAAGTTAGCAAAGGCCATTTGTTGGTGGCGTAGCGCCTGTTGCATGGGTACGCAGGAAACGTTATTCAGCCAGGCGAATTCTGGCTCTTTTTTCAGTGCAGTTAATCGCGCGCTGGCTTGTATATAGCCGATCTTTTCCTTTCGCTCGTAGTACGCATCCGTGCGCCAGCGGAGGATGCTGTTATAGACAAAACGTACACAGCCAAACGTCTGAGCTAAAAGCTCAGTCTGCTCTGGTGTCGGGTAAAACCGGTATTTATAGGCGCGTTTCATCGTTTCACATACTAAAGAGGACAATTTGATTATGCAAAAGGCAGTTAGCCGGAAAACCGCTTCCTTTCCTCCCCGGCCTAAAGGCCGGGGTTTCCCGGAGGCATTCTGATGAATAATACGCCCGTAAATCAGGCGCTAATGAAGCGCAATGCCTGGAATTCCCCTGTTCTTGAGCTTATGCGCGACCACCTGCTGTATGCCGGAATTATGGCTGGAAGTGTGGTGGCGGGTTTTATCTGGCCACTCGCCATACCGCTCTTTCTTTTGCTGACCATAGTGGCCAGCATCAGCTTCGGTACCCACCGCTGGCGCATGCCGATGCGAATGCCAGTCCACCTCAATAAAGTAGATCCGTCTGAAGACAGGAAGGTACGACGCAGTTTTTTCAGAGCATTTCCCTCACTGTTTCAGTACGAAACAACGCAGGAAAGCAAAGGTAAGGGGATATTCTACATTGGCTATAAGCGAATGAATGATATCGGACGCGAGCTGTGGCTCACCCTTGATGATCTGACCCGCCATGTAATGTTCTTTGCCTCGACCGGTGGCGGGAAAACCGAAACCATCTATGCGTGGATGCTCAATTCATTTTGCTGGGGACGGGGATTCACCTTTGTTGACGGCAAGGCGCAGAACGACACTGCACGTACCTGCTACTATCTGGCTCGCCGCTTTGGGCGTGAGGACGATGTGGAGTACATCAACTTCATGAACAGCGGCATGTCCCGCAGTGAGATGATCCAGAACGGAGATAAAAGTCGGCCACAGTCTCACCAGTGGAACCCCTTCTGCTACAGCACTGAGGCCTTTGTGGCTGAGACGATGCAATCAATGCTGCCGACCAACGTACAGGGTGGAGAATGGCAGTCCAGAGCTATTGCAATGAACAAGGCGCTGGTCTTTGGCACAAAGTTTTACTGTGTCCGTGAAAACAAAACCATGTCATTGCAGTTGCTCCGCGAGTTTATGCCGCTGGAGAAACTGGCCGGGCTTTACTGCCGTGCCGTGGATGATCAGTGGCCAGAAGAAGCTGTCTCTCCGCTCTATAATTATCTGGTAGACGTACCGGGTTTCGATATGGCCACCGTGCGGCAGCCTTCAGCCTGGACAGAAGAGCCGCGCAAGCAGCACAGCTACCTGACGGGCCAGTTTCTGGAAACCTTCAACACATTCACAGAAACGTTCGGCAATATCTTCGCTGAGGATGCCGGCGACATCGATATTCGTGACAGTATTCACAGCGACCGCATACTCCTGGTGTTGATCCCAGCCATGAACACGTCGCAGCACACAACCTCTGCACTGGGGAGAATGTTTGTTACCCAGCAGAGCATGATCCTGGCCCGGGACCTTGGACACAAGCTGGAGGGACTGGACTCAGAAGCGCTTGAAATCACCAAATACAAAGGCAAATTCCCCTACATGAATTATCTCGATGAGGTGGGAGCCTACTACACTGAGCGAATAGCCGTTCAGGCTACACAGGTACGCTCTCTTGAGTTTGCACTTGTAATGATGAGTCAGGACCAGGAGCGCATTGAAAATCAGACCTCAGCGGCCAACGTCGCAACCCTTATGCAGAACGCAGGCACCAAAGTCGCCGGAAAAATCGTGAGTGATGATAAAACGGCAAGAACAATCAGTAATGCTGCAGGGCAGGAAGCCCGGGCGAATATGGTCAGCCTGCAGCGGCAAGACGGTCTCATTGGCACTTCCTGGATCGATGGTGACCACATCAATATCCAGATGGAGAACAAAATCAATGTGCAGGACCTGATTAAGCTACAACCCGGTGAGAACTACACAGTGTTTCAAGGTGATCCAGTTCCAGGAGCATCTTTCTACATCGAACCTCAGGATAAAACATGCAATGCCCCCGTCATTATCAATAGATATATCACGATTAACCCACCGAATCTTAAGCAACTGCGAAAACTTGTCCCACGAACAGCACAGCGCCGTCTGCCGGCAGCGGAGAACGTCAGCAAAATCATTGGTGTACTTACAGAAAAACCCTCGCGCCGGCGTAAAGCGGCCAGAACTGAACCCTGGAAGATAATCGATACCTTCCAGCAGCGGCTGGCCAATCGGCAGGAAGCACACAATCTGATGACAGAATATGACATGGACCACGGAGGACGGGAAGAAAACCTCTGGGCAGAAGCGCTGGAGATCATCAGAACAACCACTATGGCGGAACGAACAATCCGGTACATCACACTCAATAAACCTGAGTCAGAATCGACGGAAGTAAACGCTGAAGAAATTCAGCTGGCGCCGGATGCAATATTGAGGAACCTGACACTTCCACAACCTGCCTATGTTCCTCCTGCCCGGCACAGAAACGAGCCATTCTTCTCCCCAAAACAGACAAGTTCACCACAGCCAGATATGGAATGGCCAGAGTGACAGTTCAAAAATTTGTCGGGTTTTAGGAACAACTGCCGATAATCAAAATGATATAGCACAAAAGGAAATGAAATGAAGAAACTAATATTTGCCGCACTCTTTGGTTTTTCAGCCGTTGCCGCTGCAGCGCCCCAACCTGTTGTAGACGCCAATGCCGTGGCGCAGTTGACTGAAATCCGTAACATCCTCCTCACGAACCAGCAGAAGGCGTACGCCTGCTCCGATGGCGAGAAGCTTTATACCGTCGGGTTGCAGATTAAACATGATGGTTCTGAATACAAATGTGTTTTAAAGAATGACCACGCGGAATGGGAAGTAGTTCCACGCATTGCATTTAACTAAAAAAGGCCGCGAAAGCGGCCTTTTTTGTTTTTATAGTTCTGCTTTGGAGGTAGCTGAGTCAAAATTCAGTGCTTTCGAATACGACCGTTGCTCATCCTTAGCGATCTTGCTCGTTTCTTCCATATCAAAGTCCGGATATTTTGTTTTAACCGCTTTGCACAGGTCTTTCAGGTGCCCTTCTGCTTCACATACTGCGTTCCGGAAATCATCATGAGCAGCCTTTGCCAACGGATCAGTATGTACATTGTGCTGATGGCCGAACTTCTGCAGATGAGGGTTATTGGTTTCAACGAAGTACCATGCATAAGAAAATGCCCGCGAGCATGACTGGTAAAATAGCTCTACAGATTTCCTGATTTCTTTGTCATGAAGATGGAACTGAGTAGCCTGAATATAACCCTCAACACCGTAGTGGTAATGAAGTGCCGGAATATATACCCACGTTATTTTTCCGTGATGGAAAAACCAGTCATAAGTAGGCAAGTGCATCTGGCTGAATAACTCATAAAGAGTATTTTTATCTTCCTTGTCTTCTGCAGTCATCTTCTTTTTTGATGGCCAGCGATCCAGTGTTTCGTTCGCTATCAAACAGAGCAGACCCAGCCCCAGACATACCCATCCACTCGTGCTCGTATCTGGTATATTAATGCTTGCGTACCTGGATAAAAATGCGTTCACATAGGGGACCCAAAGTGGCCCTGACAACATCGATATACCGGCAGCTATCAGCGCCCTGGTGACCCACTTACGTAGTTCTGGAAAAAAAACGCGAAATATTTTCCAGAAAAATTGCTCATCAATTTTCAAATCATATTTCCTGGGCATACCCTATGCCGCGGTGGAGGCCACAGTGTATTCGTGAAGAAAAAGCTAAGACAAGGCACAGAAACCCTTGCAGGCGACGTTAAAAAGTATTGGAGTAGCTATAACCCTCACTCATTTCTCAAGAGGTCGACATAATCCTTATAGACATAGCTTTTCCCGCGAGCTCTGCCAGTCGTTTCAACAAGAATGCCTGTAGCTTCGAGTACCTTGATCGCAGTACTGGCAGTAGGAAACGTTACCGCAAGTTCAGACTGAGCACGTTCGACAGTTAATCTTGGCATAACTGGCAGTAACTCAAAAAGACGCATGGTTTGCAAGGACGTCGAGGTGTTCGCAAGTAGCATCTTTCGATGCATGGCGATGAGAGAAGCTATCTGAATAATACTCCGTTGAGCCTCCTCAGCAGCTATCTCCACCCCTTCCAGGAAGAACGATACCCATTGCTCCCAGTTCCCATAGCTCCGTATCTCTGACAGACACCGGTAATATTCTTCCTGATGGCTTTTCAGGTACCCGGAAACATATAAAAGAGGTTCGGGCAGGACACCCCATTCTTCCAGCAGGATTGCAATAAGCAGTCGGCCAATGCGTCCATTACCGTCCAGAAAGGGGTGAATAGTTTCGAATTGCGCATGCACCAGGGCAATCTTAACGAGTGGAGGTAACGTCTGATTTTGGTCGTGAATAAACAGCTCCAGATCAGACAAGAGGTTCGTGACTTCTTCCGGGGGAGGAGGAACATAGACCGCATTACCAGGACGAGTTCCGCCTATCCAGTTCTGGCTGGTTCTGATGTTGCCGGGTTGTTTATTAGCGCCACGAATACCATTGAGAAGAACCTTATGCGCTTCCGTAATCAACCGCACCGATACAGGAAGACCTTCAGGTGAGTTAATTTGTTCCCGGACATACCGGAATGCCTGCAGATATTGTGTAACTTCTTCAACATCATCCGCATTGGCAACGGATAAACCTGCTTCGTCATCAAAAACGTCTGTCAGGGTAGCTTGGGTACCTTCCAGCTGGGAAGTTAGCAATGCCTCGCGGCGCAAGGCGCTGTAAATGAGCCACTCTCCGGAGGCAACGAGACCAGACATACCTGAAAGCCTGGCCAGGGCAAGTTCAGCTCGTGTATTTTGTTCTTGCCATACATGGGGATCCAGTTCTGGTTTCGTTGGTGGCAGAGGAAATGGCACAAAGGCATGAACAGCCTCATTGTGGCTTTGGGTGGTTTTGTAGTGGCCTGTTACTCGATTCATTAAAGCTCCTTTTAATAAGCTAGATAGTTATTAAAACATCCTTTAATAACAATATCACTAGTTAAAAAAAGCTTTAATACAGAGGCTGACTCTGTTTATCTTGGCGTCGGTGGTTCCCAGGTATTCTGATGTGAAGCTTGAGCATCCGGAGCATAACTGCTTTGATTCAACACATTTGTGAATTGTTGCTCATGCTCAACACGTAGCTGGTCTACATCCGGCCGTGCGATATGGTATTCAGCTTCATCGCGGTGGTTCACATTGTGCCATGCCACCATTTTGGCAAATGCTGTATTGAACTGTTCATCATTCCCTTCTGGTGCCATCGCGACGGTCGGAGAACGACTGAAGAGAACCGGTGCGACTTTGACCATATCCCGCTTCAGCGAATCGTAATCGCCGGTGTTTCTGAAAATAACCCTGTCGCCATAGTCAGTGCAAATGTGACGACCTGTCTCCGGATCCCGGAACTGGACGCGACCATTTTTCTTCAGTGAAGCCTGTAGGCCAGGTACACCGGAATACATCGGCGTACCACCAGGTTCACAGATAACAACACATCTGCTGTCTGTAGTGGATTTCACTGCATTACCACGACGATCCTTGTAATCCCATCCCCTTAGCTGTGATATCGCAGCCTTGTCACCTTTCACCGCTTCAGCTTCAACCCACTGCCGGTAAGACGGCGGATACCATGTTCCCTGTCCGATGAGTTCAGCGCGTTCAGCTTTCATAGCTTCTTTCAGTGTAATCAGAGCCTGCATACGCTGCAGTTCTACAATATGGTAATACAGCTTTCTCACCAGAGGGTCTCGATGTTCGATACGGATGCGCGCTTTACGCATCCGGCATTCATCATGTATAGCCTGGTAGCGCTCACGACCACGCAAATCCGGACGCTGCCAGTTAGCCCGCCAGGCTGCATAACGGGCTTTCAGATCTTCTCTTGCAGCTGCGCGCGCTTCACGGCGCTGGCGACGCAATTCAGGGTCACGTTTCATACCAGGAATATCGCGATCGCTCACGGCCAGTTCCGGATTGTAACGGCTTACCGGCTTAACACGTTCAAAGATGTCTGCCGGCACTGGAACAAATGAACCAGCATGAGGTTCCGCACGCGCAAGTGTAAGATCCGGATGAACATGACTTGCCTTAACAGGAGTCTGTTCGCGATTATAGGCATCCATCACAACCAGCCCCTGCTGCTCACGAACTAACAACAACCCTTGTTTCGCAAACTGTTCATGACAGCGTTCCCAGGAAAAGTGTTTACTGCTTATAAGCGTTTCAATCTCCTGACGGCAGTGCGAAACAGCATAGCCCCAGAGGCTTTCCTTATCGGAGAAAATCTCGCGTTTCAGGGCTCCCTGTGGACCCGATCCTGTACGCAATTTTCGCCATTCCCGATCGGAAACTGGAGTTGCTTCCAGACCGCCACCAGTGAACTGTTCTGCAGGAGGAACCTGCTGGAAAATGTCTTTTGGTACCGGCTTCCAGCCACCTTTATACGAGTCCAGGACCGCTTTCGTTAGCGCAGGCCATACCCGTTCTGCCCTGACTGGTGTGCGCGTTGGATCATATCCATCACAGATAACCAGTCGATCATGTTGTTCTTTAAGATACAAACCCGACTTTGCGAGGAGTGTATGTACCGACTGTATAGTTCGTTGCGACGGGTCCTGATCAAGTGCAATCAGCGGTGCGCGTAAACGTGCGGTCGCATAGTCAGTTAAGGTATCTTTCTCTGTCATTCGTTCAGGACGCGACGGCACTGTAATTTTCTCAGGTTCGTAACGGCCAACAGCCTGGACTTGCGAAAAGATATCCTGTGCAGGAGGAGTAAACTCACCCAGTTTACGAATAAGTTTTTCGGTATCGAAAGCGTGACCAAATGCCGAAAGCGTTACGCCAGGACGCTCACTGTCCCAGCCATCCTTCACTTTCAGCTCGCCGTTATCCGCTGACAGGAACAAACCTTCTTTAGCAAAACGCTGATGGAGAGAAGACCAGTCAGTCACAGGTGCTTCCCGTAAACCGGCTATAGCAGTGTCAGCGATGTATTCTCTCAGGCTCTGAATACGACCACGCTTCCAGGCACTTTGACGATCACGTTCAATCGAAGTACGACGAACAATACGATTGTCAGGTGCAATCACATAGCACCCATTATCGGGCGAAAAGCCATGCTTAAGCTCCAGCTCACGGCAGGCCTTACTCAGTTTTTCCTGGCTGTAAGCGAGACGGTTAAGATAACCGGTCTCCGGGTGAACGCGGTTTACAGCGATGTGAACATGCAGATTATCCGTGTCAGTGTGAACGGCAGAGACGAACTGATGGCCGGCTAATCCTAGGCGAGAAAGCGTATGGCTGACCGAATCATAAATCTGTTCTGGACGTGGGCTTTCATGCGACTGCCAGCTCAGAATATAGTGGAATACAGGATCACTTTTGTTATGGGCGAACTTCGCTTTACGGGCCGAGAACTCCATCTCTTCGGCTGCGCTTTCAATTGACGTACAGTTGTGGAAACAGGTCACGCCGTAAAAATTTACCCATTCACTGCCGTCCGGCATCACGTCAACAAGCGAGATAAACGACTCATCACGCAGTTTCGTGGCATAATCAACAAGACGAGAAAAGCGACTGCTGTGCGGCATTTCCGGTTTTGTTCCGGATGCTTTAACAGCTTCCATCAAATCATCATCGCGCGGTTCATCACGAACAGAAACGTAAGACACCAAATCCCCAAAGGAGGACTTTCCGTCTTGTCGTTTCGGTGGAATAACTGCGATCATGATGTTCTGATTCTCTCCGTACTAGTCGTTGCTCATAAGTTTTTTTCTGAGCGTGGTGGACAATTCTGATATTGCTACAAGGACCGTGGAGTATTCTTTATCCCCGACTCTTTTCCCTTCAACAAACAGATGCTTTTGCAGTCTTCCCAGCCTCAATAGCTCAGTCATAAAGCTGTCGTCGATGAGTGAAATGACCTTTCTGTTCATCGCAGCGTTACGAATGTAAGCCGATACGCTTTGTCCAACCTCTTCCGCTTTCCCTTCAATTTCTTCGATTTCATCAGGGGTAAACCTCAGAGTCTTGATAACGGTTTTCTGCCGTTTATCACTTCCTCTTCGGGATACTTTGTCGCTCATGTGTGCTCCTTACTCGGGTGTCGGGACGGAGCCCTGACCAGGTGGCATTTGTAATATCGTGCGTGCGCGGTATTACAAATGCACATCCTGTCCCGTTTTTTCGGCCATTATACGCTTCGCTGGCTGTTTCGCCTAGTGGCGATTTGACGGCATCGGCAGTGCGAGACACTGCCACTTTTTATTTGGCAATGGTATGATTGACATGAAAATCATAGCGGCAATATGTGAAAGGAAAAATTTGATATGGCAGATAAAAAATGGTTCACAACGGAAGACGTTGAACTGGCAAAAATGACGTTAGATTCTCTACCTGATTTAACCGAGAAACGTCTTACCAAATCCGACGTATTGAATAAACTGCAAGACCAGATAATTTTGCTTTCTGGTCATAAAGGCTATTCTGTAGATGATATCCGTTCGGCTTTAGAGGGTGTGGGTATCCAGACAAGTGTTAAAGCTATTCGTGAAATATTAAGTAAGCAGAAAAAAACAACAAAAGGGGCAGGTTTTTCTCGTAACAGAACGACTAAAAATTCTAATCAAACTCCAGTGAATCAAGAAAGTTAAGAATTTTTACGGAGAACACTGGAACCTGATGAGAGGCATTATTTTACCACGATAGTGGTTAGATAATTCCGAACTGTGTAATTAGCTGAAAACTGATTCAATACCTGAGTTTGTCACGCCCAGCACCATAATTAGCGGGAGTTTCCTCCCGCATTGCATCATTCATGACTTCAACTTTTGCATCATTTCTGCCATTCCCCACAATGCACGGTTCAGTTTTACATCCCCATCAATTCCGGTCACTGCACGTGTACGCTGTCTCTTTCCTTGCGCTGTTTTTCCCAGTAAACCACCCTTTGTCATATTCTCCTGAACACGCTGATACGTCGTCCAAAGATCATTAGATTTATCTTCATTTCGGCGAACATTGAGCAAATCGGATGGTGCCAGAGGGATGTGCTTTCCTTCTGAGTTTTCATCATAACGCCAGCCCAGAGCGGTCTGTGCAAAAATTTCCTGCTCCTCGCGTGTCAGCGCGGTGTCTTTCATTATTTCTCGTGACTCTGTTATTTCGTCAAAAATTCCCAGAACCTCGTATGCACCTTCTATAACTTGCTCGACTACATCGCCTTTGTGCGGGACACGGATCTCCCCGAACGTCTGCCCGCAAATCATCCCGTTGGTGCAGACGAAGCGGAACATTCCCGGAATCATCTGATAACTGCTGCTACCATCGTGGCTATTCAAAAGAATTATTTCCGGAACCTCTTTACCTGCAATTTGCCCGGCGCGACGCAAACGCATCATATGTTTGGTGTGACCACGTTTTCCTTCATCACGGGTGCGTGTCTGGCAAGCAAAGAACGGCAGGAAACCTTCTTCGCGCAATTTTTCCAGAACGGTAATCGTTGGAATGTACGTGTAGCGTTCGCTACGGGAATCATGTTTGTCCTCGGAAAAAATACTCGGAACAACATGCATCAGTTCATCGTTCGTCAGTGGACGTTCGCGACGGATGACATTCATTGATGCAAAACGAGATGCTAAACGGGCCATAGTGATTCTCCTCATGATGATTATAAAATTGCTTCTGCCGTCGCCTTTTTGATGATGATTCACCATCGCGGGTGGCCGTTCCCGTGATAAAGCGAACGGCCTGACCTACAAGGAGGAGATGCAAGGGTGCAGCAGGAAGCCGCAGCGCAAGCGACCAGAGGGAGTGCGAACGGGTGAGTGATGTGCCCTTGCATAGACTCCGGGTCGGGCCAGAGTCTTTCACGGGTAAGGCAGCACGCGGTGAGCAAAGTACTCAAAAGGTGAAAGCTGGAATTATCCGGCGGGCGAAGCCCGTTTCCTTTCTGGGGCCGCCAGGTGGCCCCAGTCAGGGCGGCGCTGTCGGGACGGCAGCTGCAAGCCCGTGCGCCGGAGGTGGAGAATTATGCCCGGGCGTGCCGGGCTGATACTTACCAGTCAAATACTGGCGCACCTTCCACATTATCCCCCACAGATGAGAAATGGATCATGCTAATATTGGCCTGCTTAATAGACCGATAAATTAACGCCCGTGTGGTTCGTGAAATGCCCAGACGTTTCAGCCGGAGAAGCGGACGTGTGGGAGCATCGAGGCGCAGAAGATACCCGACATCGGTATCCAGAATCCACGGCCATTCGTTCTCTGATTGGGTCAATTCCTGCAATAAATAATTATCTTCTAACGTGATATGAGATATTCGACATTCCATAACCGGGCGCAGCATCATACGCGGAGCGATGATACTTTTCCCCCATCCCAATGAATCCGTAATATCGTTCCACGCCCATTCATCATCACCAGGAATAGGGCACTCCAGCAACTGGAAAGGAACCCCGATTTTCTCCGCAATTTTCTTACCTATCGAGATCACATCCTCATTACGTTCCTGAAGATCGCGGCCTGCAATATATTCACCATCCAGATAAATGGCCTCCTCGCCGTTCTCAAGACGGATACCTGTTACGCCGCGTGGCGCATTTTGTAGATAATATTTTGGCATTGGTTATTCTCCGCAATGGCGATCAAAAGCCGCCCCGTTGCGGGGCGGCGGCTGTCAGATGTAGCCCAACTCGGCGTTCACGGTAGTCATGAACTGCTGCCAGTATTCAAATCGCAGCGCAGGTACATGCGCGCGGCGGCCACTCTTCAGGGCGTTTACAAACGCCTTCGCCTGTGCGACTATTTGCGGGTCGAAAATCATAGTTAACTCCTTTGGTTTTGATGAGGACCAGTTGCATCTGGTCTGGAAGAAGCAGAGTTCGCGCTCTGCTTTTTTATTGCCTGTGATCCGGCAATCCTTTCTGCGTCGATGACGCAAGCCTTCAGTTGTTCCCCCCCGGCTCCTTCTGCCGTCTCTTTTTTCTTCGGCTTCCGGGCCAGAACGAAACGCCCTCATTGCGCAGACGATCCGGCAGCGCCCGAAAGAGGCTGCAAGGGTTAAGGACTTATTTTTTCTGCGTCACACCGGAAAAAATCAGGCCTTAAGCAGCTCTGCTGCGACCCTTTCAGACGCTTACGGGAGATGTCAGTCTGCATCAGCAATGAGAGGCTTTCGTGCGTGCGGAGGGGAAAAAGGACGGCAGAAGAAGCCGGTGAAGCCGGCTTTCCTTAGCGGACGCCAGCGGCGGCCAGTGAAAGCGGCGCGGCCGGAACGGTCGCAGCAAGCGCGGGGGTTGCCGTTCGACATCGGACACTAGCGAATAGCCCGAAACCGCTTGCGGGTTCGGCGGAGCCTGGCCGGTGCGTCAGCAGCTGCCCGGCGGAGTGTGGCCTGACGACCCGGCGCGCTGGCGCGACGGGGAGCCGAAGGGGGCGCACCTTTCGCATTTTCCTTTCTCTTTTCGCTGTCAATTTCAACATCAAAAAAAGTGCAATTTCTGCACCTTTTAACCTTCAAAAAAACCATAATTTCATTATAAAATAAGTGCAATTTCTGCACTTTTTTAAGGATAAATAATGACAGGTTACGAGCTTCGACTCTGGAGAAAAGGCCTCGGCTGGAGCCGTGACAAGGCGGCTGAACAACTGGATATCAGCCTGCGAACCTATAAAGACTACGAAAACGCGCCCCGCCTGAAACGTAGCATTGCGCTGGCAACAGTGACGCTATCACTACAGGACCAGCTGCCCCGATTCAGACAGAACCGGACCAGCGGCGACAAAATGCGTGAAATGCTCAATACGATGATCGATGATGCGATCCATCCGGATTAACGGCCCTTCCCTGCGGGCCTCCCCTGCAACGTGTCCTGCACATATTTTTGCGCCATATTCCAGACTCGCGCTTCATCTTTGCTCAGTTCCTCTGAATCAATGGCTTCACAGGTATAGTAAGCATCCCATGGCGGCGGATGACTGACCGCTTTGGGCATATTCAGCAGTTCAACCGCCGCGCGAACTGCCGGAAGCACATCACCCGAATCGATCCCTTCATCAAAAATTATCTCTGTGCCCATCGCCACGTTATCCTCCAGCCACGCCAGCAGGATTTCCAGTTTGTGGGGTTTGCTCATACGTCCTCTTTCGGTGTGGCCCGGCAATCGCCGGGCCTGATTTTTCAGTCAATGGCCCGGTAAATCAGATCGCGTTCCGGGTGTTTGATGATGCTGATATAGTCCTTCAGCGCGTCCTGACGATCGACAAGCCCCTGGCAGACTTTCGCCATGCGCTCCCCCATTTCATAGACCTGCCAGTTCAGACGATTGAGGGACATCAGTGTCGCAATGATCCCGGCGGCCTCCGCTGAAACCTCAGCATCGAAGTAATTTCCCGGCATGGTCACGTGATACACCCCTTCCGGCGGTACCAGATACCCGGTCGGTCGGGTAATACAGTCCTCAGTCCATCCGTCAATTCGACCGCTGATACCACGCGGAACGGCAAAGTAACGCCAGAAACCTCCGTCATACTGGCTATGTACCTGTAACCAGGAGGCGACCAGCTGGTCGCCCTGCGGCGTGAAGAATAATTCAGGAATAAAGGCCAGACGCTGGCGCGGGTCAGTGATTTCAATGCTGGCAGTCGGGGCAATCATTGTGGAAGTCATCATTATTCGGCTTTCCTTAGTGGCCGCCAGTGGCGGCCAGTTTAAGTGGCGCTGCCGGAACGGCAGCTGCAAACGCTATATGTCAGGCGGCAATATCGAGGCCGTACATAAAGTCCTTCATTGCTTTCATGCGTCTCTGGAACTCCAGCTTGTTTTTAAAGTCGTTCCAGTAATAAACCGGGGTATACCGCGCACGATGCAGGTTCATTGTCAGCGTGTTGCCTGTGATAACTTCCGCCGGGATACCCAGTAACGAAAGCTGAACAAACGCCATATCGGCGGCGATCGGGTCAATATCGATACAGCTTCCGAACATGTGATTCGAATGGTCATATCCGGCATCTAACAGGCATTCGGCATAGGCGATAATCATCCCCGCCGCGCCGCTCGCAGGGTCACTGACGGTGACAAAACCCTCGCGGCGGATCGACTCTTTCACGCCGGGCATCATCATTCGTGCCATCATCGACTGAACGGAATACGGCGTGAAGTATTGCCCCATGCCATTAGATCCCAGCTCCAGCTCCATGAAAATCGCGCCGAGAAAATCATGAAATTTGGCATCGAGCGCGCACACCATCAGGATGAAAAGATCATGCATTTTCTGAATATCTGCGGCCTCGTAGCGCTCGCAGACTTTGCGGCTACGCTCGATATTCTCCGGTGTAAGAATCCGCGCCAGATCCAGCTCACTGGCAGAAAGCGTGATGAAATCGCAGAACACATCCCAGCGGCGCATATAACGCGCGGTATCGTTAAACAGGCGGATAAACTGCTTACGTGCTGCATCCACGTGCATCAATCCGATAATCGGCTTCTTTTTGGAAACCGGAACAATTGGAATAACGTTGTCAGACTCACGCGCCTGGTTGAAAAATTCTGCAAAACTCAGTTGTGACATAGTTCCCCCTGCTTGCCGCCCCTTCAGGGGCGGCTCCGTGTATCAGTGTGTTTTCTGGCTTTCAGGAATGAAGGTCGCTTTGACCTTCGCCACAATGACGGCGTGATTCAGGTGGCTGTAATCACGCAGACGGAAATAACGCTTGCCGCAGCGCACGAAAATATCAGTCACGTTCCCGCAATACATTTCCTGCATCATGAACGTTTCAGTGTCCTGCGCGGTGTCGCTACGCCAGTTCATTGGCGGCATCATCCCTGCCGCGTCATGGAACTTGTACACGTCGATTTCGACGGGTGCAGTGACAGCCGCTTTTTCGCGGGTCAGCCAGTAGGCGCGCTCGGCCTCGGCGGTCGCGTTCATGTCCAGCGTGTGGGTCGGTTCGGTCTGATATACGTGCATAAGGATCTCCTTTCTTTTAATCACATCACCCGTTGAGTTACGGGAGCCGCGGTTTTGACGTTTTGCGGGAACCTGCTGAAGTTTCCCGGGTTGTTTCACTTCACCCGTTTGAGAACCTTCGCCGCAGGTGCAGCACGCCACCGGCCGACGCCGGAATCCGGGGCGGAAGCGCAAAGTTTTTACCTGGAAAAAGTTTTCGCTGGAGAGCGGCAGCGGCCCTGGATGACAAGGAGGACTGTGGCGTGATTCAGCACCCAGGAGGAGGATCTCAAAGGGCGAAACGCACAACGGAGAAGACGAGCCGGGACCCGCCGCAACGGCGATACGCGGCAGCGTAGCGATGTTGCCCTGCAGAATCCCGTCGCCGGCGACGGGATGGTGAGAGCGGCGTGGCCGGAACGGCCGCAGCAAGCGTGGGGTTGACCTTCTCCATCGGACACTAGCGAATAGCCCGAAACCCGCAGGGGTTCGGCGGAGCCTGGCGGGTGCGTTAAGCAGTTGCCCTGGCGGAGTGTGGCCTGACGACCTGGCGCGCTGGCGCGACGGGGAGCCGAAGGTGGTCGGGTTCTTCGCCTTTCTGGTTTGAAACAGCAAAAATCCGGGAGAAAATGGCACAGCTATCAGGGAAAGTGGTACAGAAGTGAGTAAAGAGAAACAGACGGCAGGAAGAAAGCGGAAGACGACTAAATGACCATAATGAGGACATAAACGGAGGGGAGGATGGGAGGCGCGCAGCGCCTCTCCCCCGCCCTTCCAGCTGGGCGCCCTGCAGCAGGTTGTTCATGCCAGGCCAGACAGGGAAAAGGGCCTCCCTGCGAACAGGGA
This sequence comes from Citrobacter sp. CRE-46, assembly GCF_059615875.1. Classification (NCBI taxonomy): domain Bacteria; kingdom Pseudomonadati; phylum Pseudomonadota; class Gammaproteobacteria; order Enterobacterales; family Enterobacteriaceae; genus Citrobacter; species Citrobacter sp. CRE-46. Next base: position 104,722 of record NZ_JCAPUG010000002.1, read on the forward strand.
AGCCCTTCTAAAAGCGCTTGCGGCAATGGTCCGACAACATCCGATACCCTGAATGGCGGGGGTTTCCCCCCGCCGGGGTTAGCTACTTAGCGGATTCGTAAGCCAGTATTGCAGCGACCTCCCGTTCTCCGTCCTTCAGCCTGATTTCGCAAAGCGATTTTCGGGTCAGGTATGTGAATGCCAGCAGTGTTAAACACACTATAAGCACACACCAGATAACGGGACTTCGCGGCAGTTTCATGGCCTTCTTCTCCTTGCCTTACGGCATCTAAGAGGCTATCCTGATGGTGTCGATTCATGCAGGGGCCTCGGTTAATGAAAATTAACTGGGGCTTTTGTCTTTCTGCCTCACGACACAGGTACAAACCACCGGAACATCCTGAGGCAAAAAGCCTCAAGCGCCACCGCCATTATACCGTTCATCCCTCTTTCTGCCCAGGAATAGGCAGCTAACTGTCTTAATTTATCCTGCTTATCCGTCTTCCCGGGGATCGCCCTCCCCTCTGGCCCACTCAGTAATCTGCTCATCCAGCACGGCAAGTTGCGGGTATACCGCCTCAGCCAACAGATAAAAATCTGTCTCCAGTCCGCCATGCCAGTCGGCCCATTCGGCAGACATATCATTCAGTTTGTCGACGATGGTCTGCAGCTTCTTACGCTGACTGCGTGCGAGTTTCAGTTCCTCGCGGAACGGGTTTCGTTTTCTCACGGCCAGACCTCCCGAAGAGTGATCTTGTTCGGTACCATCCAGCGTTCAAGCTCGCGTTCTTCAGGCGAACTGGCTCCCGCAACGTCGTGAACATCCAGCACAACCTCCAGCGCCGACAGGTTATACCCGCGAACCAGAGATGCCAGTGACGGACAACGTTCTGTCCACGCCCACAGCATTTTTTCCAGATCGTAGTCCCGGATATCCTGTTGTGACCAGTGGGCATACCAGGTGCGGATAGTCTCCGGTGTGTGAAATGCCAGGTCAATTTCGGCCTGCCCGGTCAGATTGTCATACTTCTCTTCCCGCTCTCTTTCTCGGCGTGCCTCCTGACGGCTGTATAGATCATCTTCACGCTGGTAACGGCTTGCCTGACGCTCTCCCACACTGAACGCCTGCTCCGGAAACAGCGATGTCACCATCGAGGTATCAAGCGGTGAATAACAATGCCGACCCCGCGAGCGAATCAGAGTATCAAATGCTTCCTCATACTGAGCGAGCGGGACTTTGTCGTCCTTGTACCAGTACACGCCGCGTACCTGGTTAATGGCGCGACCGCTAATTTTGCTGCTCCCACACAGGAACCGGAAAAAGGCCCGGGCATAAGGGTGCGGCGGATTACCGAACCGCCTGTCCTTCTGGGTTGTTTCCTCAACGTGCATAATGGCACGGAGTGCAGCTTCACGTTCTGGCAGTTGCGTCACAAGAGAGAGATGGCGTGGAATGCTCATGCTGGTATCTCCTCTTTCAGAATAGACATGATGTCGCATAGTCCGTATCCATCCCAGTGAAGGCCACTGATCTGGCACAAAATGCGGCTGATTTCACTGGCATCGAAGAACGAGGACTGGTGAACACAGGCCAGACGCTCTCCCTGAGACATGGAAATCAGCACAAGCCAGTAATCACTGATTTCACCAGGGCTGCATACCACCACTTCAAAGCGCTCATGTTCGGGGGTAAAGCGAATCTGAACCGGAAACAAGCCGCCGAACTCACTGCGAAATTCTCCGTTCATGTCCCATTTGTCAGGAAGCGCGAAGGAATTCATGACGGCATTAGTGAGTTCACTGCGATACTGAAAACCCGCTGCTCGATGGGCTTCAAACTCTTCGGCGGTCATCGCGGCAAGACGGGAATGATGAATACTCATAGGGTATCTCCTTATTGCCGCCCCATCGGGGCGGCTCTCCATATCAGGCGGCTAATGCCGAGTGGTCAGTTTCAGTCTGGTTTTCTTCAATCGCTTTCGGCTGCGGAGCGCATAACCACGCAGGAACCCAGCAACTGTCTTTCAGACGATCTTCGGCAAGCTCGGCAGCATCGCCCTTCTTCATCTTCGCCGCATCGGACGCTGCCCCTTCCATTCCAGCCTCTTTCAGGGATTCGACAATCTGGTCATGCTTAACGCCTTTGAAATATCCGTCTTTGGTTGGATGCCACCAGTCGCGAAAGTTGAAATCGATCGCAGTCTCCAGCGCGTCAAGTTTACTTCGGGAGGTATGACCGTTATCGCGAGTCTGAACACCGTCAACGGAACAGGCCGTACAAAACGCCATAAGAGACATGAGCACGCCACCATCCAGCGAGAAGAACGAGGTTAAATCCTGTCGCCAGCCCTCTGGCAACAGCGCCTCAAGACGCTCACCTTCGGTCCGGATTGCGGTATATGCTTTACCCTCCTTGCCCGACGGTGCATTCATGGTCTGTGAGTAATGACCTACAGTCACGCGAACACCAAATGGATTATCCTGCTCTCCACGCCCCGTAAAGACCTCAGCACACATACGCCATGCCAGCAGCGCCACGGCTTTGGTTGGCTGGTTCATCAACGCTGCCTGAACAGCAAGCGTCCTTTCAGACGACATTTTCAGCAGTTGCGGCGCGGTAACCCCTTCGGTGATATCTTTTTTTATCGAAGTCACCGCAGGTACAGGATCCTCCCCACTTTCCGTTTCTCCGTTCTCTTTTGTCGGAAGGTCTGCAATACGGCAGACACCGCGCTGAATGACCAGTTCGCCATACTGGTAGCTGACCACAACACCCGCAGAGGCTTTCATCCCATCCGTCCAGGCACGTTGTCCTGCTTCTTCCTGCATACGACAGATTTCGGCATCAAGCTCGTCAGCTTCATCACAGGCACTGTCAAACGTACTAAATTTCTCTTTCAGTTCATCCAGACGCGCCTGTTCTTCATCGGTATAGACGGTTTCTGGTTTTTCCAGCAGCAGGTAGTCTTGCCCGTCCTGACCATAACGACTTACCGTTTCTGGACGACCCATACTCCACGACCAGCCCTCGCTCAGTTCGTGTTGCAGTGCAATCGTGTCCAGTTTTTCCTGTACAAGGCGCTGAACCAGTACGCTGTCAGCCGTTCCAGCCCCCTCTTCCTTGGAAAACAAATCTTCACGAACCACACCGCCAGCGGTTTCATATGCTTCACGACCCACAAAGAGAAAGGCTGAACTGGTAACAGAAATTTCGGTTTCTGTGATCGCACGTTTTAGTAAATGAGCCTGAACAGATCCCCACTGCGCGTAGACGCTGTCAAACACCTGAACCTGACGTTCCTGACTGGATTCAAGGCACAGAGCCTGACACTGCTCAACAGTGATTTCATCCTGTGCCAGCTTATCCAGCAGTGCTGGGGCAAGGTTTGCCAGTTTCAACATGCGCTGAACATGGCGGGAACCATAGCCCAGACCATCACCAATCTGCGCGGCGGTTTTGCCCTGCGCCGCCAGCTTACCAAAGGCCATAATTTGCTCGGCAGGGTGCATCGCCTCCAGTTCATTGTTCTCAGCGTAAGACGCTTCAACAGCCAACTCGTCACTGACACACTTAACCGGAACCTGATAATCAGCACCAATACGTCCCGTCTCGCACAACAGATTCAGTGCGGTGAGACGTCTACCACCTGCAGCAACTCCGGATTTGCCCTCCGGCAGCACGTGAACCACGAGGTTATGCAGAAGCCCGAGGTTTTCAATCGAGTTAGCCAGACGTTTAACACTGTCAGCGGTGTAAGGGATAGTACGCACGTTCAGCGGAGATTTAATAAGATCGGACAGCGGAACGTATGTGATAACAGCGGAATCAAGCGCGCTTTTCAGTTCTGCGCTGATAACTTTATTCTTCGGGTTGGCCTTTTTGGCTGATTTTGCTTTAACATTTGCTACTGACATCGTTATTTCCTCCATTTTAATGATTGTCGCGTTCTGCGGAGGTGCATCTCCGCAGAACACCTTTCGTTTACTGCTGTACTGCCCTGCCGTGACTTTTCAGGTAGCCGTTCAGTACCTGTCCGGCATCCGGCTGGAAATTCCAGACCCGTTCAATCAACTGCTCATGTTCGTCACGCATAACTAACTGAAAATGCGATGACTGATCGTTTTCTAACGTCACATTGGAGTAATACGCAGACACGTTTTTCGCGTCTTCGCGTGTAAAAGCGCCCAACGGAAGCAGTGGCGCAGGAGCATTGACGACTTCGCCATTCAGCAGCGCCGCCAGCGCATGATCCTCAGCCGTAGGCTGCCGTAATGACTCAGGCTGATTCAGAAAATCCTTCAACGATTTGCACATCACAAAACCCCTCTGGTCTGGTTTTCAGAGGCAAAGCCTCTCCTGCCGTCCTCTTTCTGGTGTTTTCACACACTGCGGAGGACCTTTCCGCGAGAGCGTAACGGGCACGGCCCGGTGAAGCTGTCCAGGATTAGCGGGAAATTTATTCCGGCTCGTCCGGAAAAAATTTGCTGATAAAGCCCCGGCGGTCCTGGCCAGCAAGACGGGTTGTGGCGGTATCAGCGACCGGAAAGGCACTCAGCAGGGAATGAACGCAGAGGAAGTGGCGGGAGAGAGCCGGCAACGTCAACAACGTTGCCCCTTACACCCCGGAACGGGGTGCATCGAGCGCAGGAACGGCGCGACAGGGCGGCGCGACCGGAACGGTCGCTGCAAGCCAGCCTTTGACGTTGCGACAGCCTGGGATGGAAACCCGCTGCCCGAAGGTTTACCGGAGGGCCGGGCAGAGACAGCGCAGCTGGCTCGGTGCGAAGCATGACAGCCCCGGTTCCCGAAGGGAAGTCGCCCGGGTAAACCAGCCCGTGGAAAAAAAGTATCTGAAAGCCCCGGTTTTTATCGTTCTGGTTATGGTTCTGGCCACGCGGTCCACGCCCACGCCCACGCCCACGCCCACGCCCACGCCCACGCCCACGCCCACGCCCACGCCCACGCCCACGCCCACGCCCACGCCCACGCCCACGCCCACGCCCACGCAGGTCAGCATGTTTCAGAAACGACAGCAGGAAAAGCAGATTTCAGAACTGATTCATTACCGGCTTCACCGGCGGAGGGAATGCGCCGCAGGCGCTTTCCCCTGCCGTCATCCCGCAGGGATGACAGGGTTTTCCCGCGCGCGAACAGGCGGCTCATTGGCCGCCTCCGGGACTAATATTTAACTTTTTGCTGGATAAACTGGCCGCCGATAAAAAGTTGCTCGCGACGAGTCAACAAATCACAAATATCGTCAAGGAGCATTGGCGTCGTTATAGGTCTGAGGCCTAATTCCCTGCGGCGTTCGTTTACCAGAGTTTTGTAGTGTTTCAGAATTTTGCGTGTTTCAGGTGTCATTTTCATAGGGAACCTTTTTCCGGCAGGGTTTCCCCTGCCTTATCTGAATTAGCGACGAAAAACATAGCCATCAATGAAGTTGAAAGTGTCGATAAACAAATCACGGGCAAACGCGTCATAGTCAAAGTAGCCGCGCAGGCTCTCAGGGATAGCCGCCAGCAGGCTGTGTTCGTTCACGTAGTCCACAGCAAAATCTTCTTCGCTCACGGCCTCGCCATAGTAGGCGTCTTCGAACGCGTCAAAGTCGCATTCGCCGCTGTATTCGGCCCACGCGATAAATGCCGCGTCCTTACCTACATCCTTCGCCTGTTTGTAGGCATCGATGAAATCCCAGTCCACAGAGCTTTCAGAGGCAAACTGAGAAGGAATGCCTTCCCAGTCCTGAAACATCAGTTCCGGGTCATGCTCATTCGCGTGGAGCGCGTGGCAGGCTTCCAGAAAGTCTTCTTTCTCGTCGAAATCGGTCAAATCAAACCATTTTCCGGCCAGGCTGCCACAGTTGTATTTGTGATAAGTGCCAACGTATACCGCCGGGGTGGTGGTGCTGATAGTGTTCATGGGTGTTCCCTCCATAGTCCAGGTTATCTGAGTACCGGCTTACGCCGTGCCGACACGACAGCCCGACGAAAAGCGGAGGATGCAAGGTCGGAAGCGGAGGCCGCAGCGCAGATAAAGCAGAGGCGGTCTGGACGGTTTTTCTGCGAATTTTTGAGCAGAAAAACAACGGGAAGAACGCCGATAATCATCAAAAATAACTGCGACCGGGTGACGGTGGAGGTGGCGCCAGCCACGTGCCTTGCATACGCAGCGGTCGGGCTAAAGTGAAGGCACGGCGTTAGCCGCAGACCGCACGAAATCTCATCCCGCGCGCGCCCGTAACAGCGTGGAGGTCGCGCTGGTATAGCGGAGCAGCGCGACATCCGATTCCTGTTCAGAACTGCGGGGCAATCTGCCCCGCCCGTCGGTCACGCAGCAATCCGGATTCCGGAGAATGACCGCATCATCGCGTCAATTTCGACGCGGGCCTCGCTGACCGCATCACGTAACCAGCGGCGCTCAAACCATACGCGTGATGGGCTGTCCGGGTGACGCAGCGCGAACGGTACGTCCGTGACACCAACAACGCGACCGCGACATTCGAGACGGATCTGGAGGCGACGAAACGTTTCCTGCCCGTCGAGGACGGCTTTCAGGCGCGCGTCGAGAGTGTCGTTATCCCACTCGGTATCATCGCTTCCGGCTTCCACTTCAATCACGGAGAGCGTGAAGTTGCGCGTCCGGCGGGTAAACACCAGAGGATCAGCAGCAGGACGCAGGGCTTCTGTCAGGCGGTATCCGGCAGCGGCGACACAGCTACAGACATGGTTGATTTCGTCTCGCAGGGCTTTCAGGAGGCACAGGATTTGTTTTACCGACATCCCGGCAGGACAGTTATCGTATTCCAGCGAAATCGTGCCAGCGTGGGCTTTGCGGTGGCCCAGCGAGTTGCGGTAAAGACGAACAATCAGATCGCTCCCGCCAACTAATGGCAGCAGTTCATTCAGTGCGCTATCCGGCATCAGGCCACGCAGCGCAATTTCAGGCAACAGGCGCAGCAGATCGGACGCCCCCAGTTGGCCATAGAAAGCGACGCCTTCCCCACGCGAATAATTCAGGCTGGTATCGATATCCATCGTGGCTGGCCAGCCACGGGCAACCAGCGTGTTACGGGTGTGACGGTGCATAAAGCGATAAGCGGTGGTCATAGTTTTCTCCTTGTCTCGACGCGGCGACTGCTTCGCCGTGCCGATACGACAGCCCGACGATCCGCGGGAAATGCAAGGGCGGAACCGGAGGCCGCAGCGCAGATAAAAGCAGAAACGGTCTGGACGGTTATCGAGCGAAACCTGAGCGAGAGAACGACGGGAAGAACGTTGAAAAACATAAAAAATTTACTGCGACCGGGCGATGGTGGAGATGGCCCGGCCATGTCCCTTGCATTAACCGCAGTCGGGCTATAGTGGAGGCACGGCGTTGACACCCGCCGCGACACCGGCGCGGCATAAAAAGCGGAGTCCACGACATCCTTATGGCTGATTTGGCGGGCTGACAATGCAGCCCGGCCACGGTTAGCGGGTGAATTCGTCCCAGTGTTCGTTGAACTGATTCTGAACCCGCGGGCTTGTCAGATCACCGGTAACAACCCAGGCATCCAGGAATTTAAGCTCCTGCAGGATAGAACTTTCAACATCATCAAGCAGTGTGATGCTGTTAAACCAGACCGACTTTCCGGAACGATAAGCCCATCGGCAGCCATCACTCTCTTCCAGGCATTCCTGCCACCAGGTTCTCCCCATATAAACAACCCCGGCTTCCGCCAGCGCCAGACTCTCCGCCTGGATCAGGAAATATGCCGGAAACTCAAGATCAGAAACTTCGATATCGACGCCAATCAACCAGGTATTCATTATTTCTTTGCCTCTTCAATCGCCCACTGCAGGTGATCCCAGTTGAAACCGATATTGGCATCATGGCATTCATCAGCGAGTGCCATCGCAGCCTCAATCGTCTCGTTGTCCAGCGTGTTATCGAGCGAAAGGAAATCGTCGGCCAGCCAGAACGTCCCTGTACAAAGTGCATCCAGAGGATGTTGCTGCAATCTGGCAATCATCCCCGATACAGTCATTTCACGACGCCACAGACCAGGTGTCGGGAAAACTGCGTTGGCCACATCAAACCACTCCCAGTCTCCTGGCGGTACCGGCCATTTCACCATTTCGGTCTGAACGCCTGGTAGCCAGGACAGACGCTCAAGGATCTCCCCCAGGGAAAACTTATGGCCACTTACATCGTCACTGGCCAGACAGTGGCCATTGAGAAACACCGCATGCTGGCCATCATCCAGCGTAATACACGTCAGCTTAAACATATTTCCCTCCTTAACCCGGCACCCATCTGCGCCGTGCCGACACGACAGCCCGACGATCAGTGGTTAATGCAAGGGCGCCAGCAAGGCCGGTAGCCGGTAATAGCAGAGGCGTTCCGAACGGGTTTTCCGTGAAAATTGAGCGGAAAACCGACGGAAGGAACGACGATAAGACGTTAAATCACAGGCGGCCGGGTGCAGCTGGCGGCGCAGCTTCCCTTGCATTCACCACAGTCGGGCTATAGTGAAGGCACGGCGCACCCATGCCTGAAGATGGGATAACCAGACGCTGCCGGTTCAATACCGGCAGTGGATGGCTGGGGAGAGATGATGAGCCCCGGTTTCCCGGGGACGTCTTCAGGAAAAGCTGGAGGTTAATTCCCGATCGTGGATGATACGCTGGCGTACCTCGTCAGCCAGAGCATGAAGCGCTTTCAGCGGTAGCCAATGGCGTACTGGCGCTCCCGGACGAATAATGCAAATGCCGGCGCTGCGGTCACCTTCGCGGACCATATCAAAATCACGGTAAATCGCGAGGCCAACGGCAACAACTGCGGCCCCGTGGTGAAAAATTTCTGTCAGCCATAGTTGCTGTTGTTCAGCATCCGGGCGCATCAGCGGCGGCATATCATTCCACGCTTCACCAAAAACCCAGAAGTGGCGTGTCTGGCGCTCAAAAATATTAATCCCTTCATACTGGGCTCCGGTCATGTCGTTAATAATGCCGGCATCAATGAAGATCTGACGGCACAGGACCATCAAATCGGCTTCAATCGCTTCAGTCAGGCCAATACAGATCGGGTTCGCCTCCTCAAAATCAACCCGAACACAAGGATCACCTTTCAGGATTTCGCCGCTGACGCTTGCACACAGGTTGAGATCACTGCACATCTGCTGCAGGCCATGGACCGCACGGGTATCAAGATGGCCACGTGAAGCAATCGCCGGCAGCATCGCCATAATAGATTCGGTAGTGACATGGCCCGAAATAGTGAAGCAATAACAGTTTGCATCAGGCTGGACAACGACTGACGACGGCCAGTTGTTTTCTGACAGGATCTGACGGCTGCGGGTTGGTGCAAGAGTCATATAAAGATTCATAGGGTACTCCTTCGTTTGATTTACCGGGCTTCTTCTGCCGTAGCTTTTACGTACGGGAGGATATCTCCCGCCATAAGCGACAGGCGGCAACGTGCCATCAGGCAAAAATCAAGTTCCGGAGGCAAAGCCGCAGCGCAAGCGACCAGAGGGAGTGCGAACGGGTGCAGCAGCAGGCGACTTTATTTTTGCCGGCACGGTGCAACTGTTTAAGCGATGGCTGGAGATAATCTGACTGCAATAGAGCAGCAAAGTGACTTCATTGGATATACCCACATCGTTATCCCCCGATTCTGTGGATAAGTAACCCAGCTCTCAACGAGTGCAAGGTACCACATCACCGGTGGAGTTTTTCCAGGAACTACAGAGGGTTAAAGGCAGCAAAAAATCAATACTTGAAAGTGTCTTCAATAAGGCAATAATACTGTATATGCAAACAGTGTTATTTGAGGTGGTTATGTTTGAGTTTATACGTGCTGACAGCAATCCAGAGTTGACGCCCATCCCTCTCTATAGCGATCGCTGCCAGGCTGGGTTTCCCTCACCGGCCCAGGACTACGTGGAGGCCGAATTAGACCTGAACCAGTACTGTATATCGCGGCCCAGCTCAACCTACTTTGTACGAGCTATCGGCAACTCGATGACCGACATCGGCCTGCATTCGGGCGACTTGATGATCGTCGATAAAGCCGAACAGGCTCAGCACGGAGACATCGTCATAGCTGAGATAGAGGGAGAGTTCACGGTTAAGAGATTGCTGCTGAGGCCACGGCCTGGACTGCAGGCGATGAACCCAGCCTACCCAACTCTATGGCCAGACCCGGAGAACCTGCAGATCTTCGGTGTCGTGACGGCATTTGTGCACAAAACCCGGGGACATGATTGATGTTCGCCCTGGCTGATGTGAACAGCTTTTATGCGAGTTGTGAGAAGGTCTTTCGTCCTGACTTACGTGATAGACCAGTGGTTGTTCTTAGCAATAACGATGGTTGTGTTATAGCCAGATCTAAGGAAGCCAAGCGGCTTGGAATCAAAATGGGGATCCCCTGGTTTCAGCTAAAAGCAATGCAGTTCCCGGAGAAAGTCCTAACGTTTTCCAGTAATTATGAGCTGTACGCAAGTCTGAGCAACCGGGTCATGGCACATCTGGAAGAATTGGCGCCCCGCGTTGAGCAGTATAGTATCGACGAAATGTTCCTGGATATTCGCGGCATCGATGGCTGTACTGACTTTGAAGATTTCGGACGGCAGCTGCGCGAGCACGTCCTAAGAGGAACCGGACTGACAATTGGTGTCGGGATGGGACCGACAAAAACTTTAGCAAAATCAGCACAATGGGCTTCTAAGGAGTGGCCGCAATTTGGGGGCGTGCTGGCCCTGACTACTGGCAATCTCCGTAGGACAGAGAAACTGCTCTCACTGCAGCCAGTGGAGGAAATCTGGGGGGTTGGTCGCCGCATAGGCAAAAAGCTGAATACATACGGCGTGACAACTGCGCTGCAGCTGGCGCGCATGAACCCTGCCTTTGTACGCAAGAACTTTACCGTGGTGCTGGAGCGGACAGTACGCGAGCTGAACGGTGAGGCCTGTATATCTCTTGAAGAGGCACCGCCCGCAAAGCAGCAGATTGTCTGCAGCCGATCATTCGGAGAGCGCATCACGACTTACGAAGCGTTGCGACAGGCTATCTGCCAGTACGCCGAACGCGCGGCTGAAAAATTGCGGGGAGAACATCAGTTCTGCCGGCACATATCGGTCTTTATCAAAACCTCCCCTTTCGCAGTCAACGAAGCTTATTACGGCAACGTGGCCAGTGAAAAGCTTCTAGTGCCTACACGCGACACCCGAGACATCATTAATGCCTCAGTAAAAGCCCTGGACTGTATCTGGCTCGACGGGCATCGATATGCAAAGGCTGGAGTAATGCTGAATGACTTCACCCCTACGGGAGTAGCACAGTTAAATCTTTTCGATGACGTTAAGCCGCGGGAATGTAGCGAGGAGCTAATGAAAGCCCTGGATGGCATAAACCATTCAGGGCTCGGGAGGGTATGGTTTGCTGGGCGCGGAATAGCGCCGGACTGGCAGATGAAAAGAGAAATGCTGTCGCCGGCATACACAACTAAATGGACTGATATACCGTGCGCCTCAATTTGAGTATCAGAGAAAGCTCTTCATTTTTTCTCGGGCTTCTTCCAGTCGCTGCTGCTCATCATCCTCTACGACTTCGGGCTTGATTGCAGGGGTAAACTGCCCAGCTCCCAGTTCCTGAAGCACTGAGCGAATATCAGCCTGCGTAGGTTTCCATCCGGTGGTCTGGCTGAGCAGCCCGGTCAACTGGTCAGCTGTAAACTCCTTGTTCAGCATCGCGGCCAGAAGCGCGGGTAATCTAGGATCCAGTTGCTGCAGAGCCATTCCGGAAATAAACGCATTCCGGAACAACTCGCCCCGGGTAGAACGGGGAACGGCTTCAATGACTTCCAGAGCCTGTCTGTCTGCATCCTTCTCAGGATGCAGATATAACGTGAATTTTTTCCGTTCCTCACTCACTTCATTACTCCCCTTTAAATACGGCGATCGCTTCTACCAGTGCGGTCTGTGGAGAGGCCATCATAACCACTTTCGGGCCCAGATGTTGCCATGCCGCCTGGACTGCCGTTTCGATAAGCGGTGCACCACCACCGACAATATAAACCCGGTTTACATGACGGAAATCGGCAAGGTCATCCACCACCCGAGCCCCCAGACTGGCGATTGCGCTTTCAATGGTATCCATCACCAGTGGGATTTTGCTCTCGTCATTAATCACCTGACGGACAAAATCCATATCGTGGCGGTGTTTTATCAATTCATCAGCCACCATGGCACTGGTATCACTTGAAGCCATACGAAGCGCACTGAGGGCACTCTGAGTGACCATTGACACACCAATATCCGAATTACCATGAATGGCACTGACCGCATCAAACTGCCCGACAATGACGCCAACATCTAGAGTCGTCCCGCCAAGGTCGATTACCAGCGATTTCTCGTAAGGCCCGACACTGTCTTTTACCAGACGGGTAAACACGGCAGGCAGGGATTCCGGCATAACTTCAACGTGTTCAATACTGAACGTCTCACCTTTATTCAGTTTTACCGGCCGCATAAGGTTGTCGATCTTGCGCTGAATGTTGAGCTCATTCTTCTGGCATTCTTTTGTATAGAACTCACTGATAGGCAGTGTCACCGTCAGTGAAACAGCCTGTGGCTTCAGCCCGCTGTTAAGTAATGCATGATGTACAGCCAGAACATTCACATCCGTGTACTGATACTCAATATGAGTCGTCAGGATGGACTGATTGCTGACTTCATCATAGGTGTACTTCTTGCCATCGAGCTCATAGTTAAAAGTCTGTCGATTTCCCAGCCCCTCTACCTTCCAGCCGGTACGGAACGAGTTCGCAGATACTGACGTCTGCAGCTTTTTCCCGGCATACCAGGCAAGTTTTACGTTTGTTGATCCGTCGTCACAGAAAATATTCATTGTCATTCCTTAGCCCAGATATCGATAACACTCAAAGTGAGTATTAACAATTATTCTCACGGCAGTGCAACTACTCACTTTGAGTCCCTTCGAACATGATAATATCAAAACAAACTCATAATCAAATCATTTGAACATCGAAAACACATTATTTTAATATTACTTTAATACCATACTGAGTTGAGGTAACTTTCACCAAAAAGCATCGCTATCGGTTGACATGACAGCCAAAAAAACTATCATCATGATATTGTTTTAATATTAAAAAGGGATTGCAATGATACTTACGATAGCTAACACAAAAGGTGGCGTAGGTAAGTCTACGCTCGCGGTCAACATTGCCGTAAAAAGAGCCCTTCAGGGGAAAAAAGTTTGGTTAGTCGATGGTGATAAACAGGGTTCGTCGCAAACAGCTATTTTGGTTCGTTCAGAGGACGGTGTTGAGCCAGGTATTGCTTGCTCGCATTACCCTGAAGGTCCGGTATTAAGGAGCCAGGTTTTACAACAGAAAGATAACTTTGACGATATCATCATCGAATGTGGGGGCCGAGACTCCACTGCTATGAGGGCAGCTCTGACAATCACAGACGTCCTTTTAGTCCCTTCAGCACCGGGAAGTTTCGAAGCTTGGGCTATGGATGCCAACGCCGAACTAATCAAAGAAGCGCGGAGCATAAGAGATGGGTTGGTCTGCTATTCGCTTTTGAACAAAGCAGATACTCAAGCCAGATCCTCCTACAACAGAGATATGCTGGAAATGATGGAAGAGTACAAAGAGGACATCCCAATCCTCGACAAAGTCATCTATCAAAGAAAAGTCTACGCCAATGCTGCAGGCAGTGGAAGGACCGTGAGTGAACTGAAATTACGTTCGCATGAAAAGATTGCAGTGCAAGAGCTAGATACTCTCATATCAACACTATTTGAATAGTTAAATGCAATCAAAATAATATTAAAGTAATGTATAGGTGATATGAAATGGCGCTCCAAAAAAAACCCAAAAACCAGCAATCTGTTTCAAATAATGAGGCAGTAGAAAACTTCATAAACTCAGCCCCCGATGCAAAACTCCCCGCGTCGAAGGGAGTTGTTAAAGGTAAAAAACAGCAGATCACAATCACGATGGACCCTGAACTGATTAAGCGTATAGATGAAGCAGCTGCAGAGAACGGGCAATCGCGCGCTGCTTTCATTAATATGTCATGCATAAACATACTGGACTATGGTTTGCAAATTGCTGGCAAGAAGAAAATCAGCGACTAAAAACATTAAAACACAATGAAAGCAATTTCAATTTGATGTTGTTTTAATATTAAAACAACATCAAATCAATCTTTTCTGAATCTTACTGCTATCTTAGATTTTTTTTATCATCGCAACAGCCTCAGCCCCGGACATCTGAAACTGTACCCGGTGCCGTGCCGCCACATCGAGTGCAAACACCTTCGTGTAGACCTCCGTTGAACTGATACTCTTATGCCCCATCAGACTCTGCAGCACCTTCAGCGGAATACCGTTGTACAGCATATGCATGGCATAGGAATGCCGAAAAGTATGTGGAGTCACCGCTACCGAGAATGTCACACCGTCGGCCGCAGCGGATTCAACCGCTTCACTCAGCCAGGTTCTGACGGTGCGGTCCGTAATTTCCCAGATGCGTGCTTTCTCTGTTCTGCCAGTACGTTTATTTCGGCGCTCGAGGGGAATTTTCAGCGTGGCCACCATCATCTCCAGCTGACTGACGTACTGTTTATCTGACAGCGGCACCAGGCGATGAGCCTGGCTGCCAGCAGGCATTCTTCCTGCTGTTCTGGCCGCCTTTTCTGCCCGCTGTTTCAGGGTGGCCAGCTGCACAAACGGGTAGGGTGGCGCCAGCGAAAAATCACTCCGGGTCAGCGCCAGCGCTTCGTTAATGCGCGCGCCGGTATTCCACAGCGTGGCCAGCAACATCTTGCGGTGCAGATCGGGGACATAATGGAGTAGGGCGCTTACTTCCGGCGCCAGCAGATACTTCGGCAGTTCGTCCTGGACGATCGCCATCTGACGCAGGGCCAGAGCCGCCGGGTAATCGATGGCCACAGGTAGCTGTGCTGCAGGAACATTGGTTTGAGTGACCGGCATGAGATGACTCATTGCTTTAACACCCCGGAAAATCTGAAGGGCCGATAATAAACATCACCAGGCCGTCGCGGCAACGTTCAAGCTCCGCCTCACTGGCAGAAGAAGACAGCCTGTGCAGGTTCGCGGGGGTCGCGTCCAGAGGATATAAATCCTGGCTGAACAGCGACAGATTATCTTCACTGCATGTGAGACCTGCCGCTCCCAGATACCGGGAATAATCAGACAGTATGGACCGGCGTTCTGCTTCAGGCAGTGACTCAAAATACCCCAGATACTCATCAGTAAAAGCAGAATCGGCGATCCCCCTGACCACGCCGGCCATTTCCTGACAGATATCCAGCTGCAGCACCGCCGCAGGGAAGATATCCTCCCGGTGTCCGCCACAGGATGCGGAGGCCAGCCGCCACTGACGGTTGGTGCTGACCGGTACTGTCCGAGTCGACGCAAGCACCAGGACCGGCAGTTTACCCGTCCACGTTTCAAAAGGTTCGTCAAAATAATCAGCAGGAATATCGGCAAGAGCCATTCCATCCCATGTTGACACTGTCATGTTGCTCCTCGTTATAGTTTATATGCGGCGGGTAACCAACCGGGAGCCGGCGGCAGCGGAGAACAATTCCAGGGATGTTGCGCTGCCAGTTCCTGAATATCGTCGTCATACAGCCCAGTCCCGCCAAAATCAAACGCCGGCCAGCGCTGGCAGGCATAGCAGTAGGCCAGAAAACCCTCATCCCGCTTCCGGGTCAGCCAGTACACCCAACTGATGGCGTAAATGTCCTGCGAGTAAGCCCCCCAGGCCACAAAAAACGCAAAGCGGGTCCAGTGGGCCAGTTCGGGGTAAAGTGGACGCATGGCAGCCAGTTCATTCAGCGTCTGCTGGTCAAGACTGAAATCCTGCTCTTCCGTGTCGGTAACAAATGTCTCCAGATCAAACTTAAACTTTTCCATCCAGTGTTCCTTTATTATTGAGAAATCCCGCCTTACCCTCTGTTAATGCTTCTATCTGAAGCTTGCCCAGAAGTCAGGCCGAATGTCATACAGCATTGTGTCACCAACATCAGCCAGCTTTTCATCAAATTCCCCCTTATCGGGAAGACAACCATCCTTGACATCAGAAACGTCGCTTAACTCTCTTAGATGCCAGAATTCGCAGTCTGGCTCCTGGATAGCAATAACAAAACCGTATGAATTCACCAGGTAACGCGGATTAACCGGATATTCTAAATCCCTAATCCATAATGGAGTGCTGTTTGGGATACCAAGAGCCATTCTTATTTCCAGTAATGTCCTGTTACCAGTTCGACCAGCAGTACATCGTTTACACATAAAATAGTCACTCAGAGTAATTATTACGGACGGCAGATCTGTCTGCGCACAACCCTGCGTCTGTCACCCGGATGATTTTCCCCTGCCGTCATCATTTATAAGAGGATAATGAGCAGGCATATAGCCACGCCGTTAAATTACCGGATGGCCGTTTCGGTGTGATCCGATTTATTGCGTATTTAACAGTTTCCGGAAGTGTACCACGCACACGAAATAAGCAAAGCGGCAATATCTGCCCCTGCGCGACGGATCACGGGGAAGGGGATAAACACAACATATAGAAGAAAACGCAGCTGATGGCATGGCACATGTTGTGTTTCTGCGCCGCTGCGCGCCGGAGGCCGGAGAGAAGATCCGGAACAACCGGAAACCGGATCTCAGGAGAGGAGAAGAAGGATTTGTGCTGATAATGCAATACTAATAATATATTTTGAACTTAATTGCATTATTGCTTATTTGGCATTAATAACTGAAATACTTTGCATAATTATCAATGAAAGAACGAGGCTCATATTTCCCATGTAAATTATATGCCCTTGTAGAGAGCGAGACGGTAGTGAACTTGCGGTACTAATAATAAACTGTACCGACTCTTCCTGGGCACTGGAATGTTCAGATGTACGACAGAGCCCTGCGCCTTTTGCAATAAATAATTAAAGGACTGAACATGGCGACCACAGTAATAGCTGCCTTTAACGAATTTATGAAAGATACCGTGAATCTCAAAAAGGCAGATACCGATGACGCGCGTGCAAGTCGCGACTGGCTTATCGGTAAGATGAATGATTTGTAAGCGTAAACTGACCGCCGTATGTAGCCATCAGACGAGAATTGGTAACTTAGACGCCCATCTGATATAGACGGACATCTAAGTATGGAATTACAGGACTGGCGAAAAGAACCTCGTAAAAACTATTCGAATGAATTCAAACTTCGTATGGTGGAACTGGCATCACAACCTGGAGCTTGTGTTGCACAGATTGCACGTGAAAATGGCGTCAATGATAATGTTATTTTCAAATGGCTCAGGCTCTGGCAGAACGAAGGGCGTGTTTCGCGGCGTCTTCCGGTAACGACCTCTTCTGACACTGGCGTTGAATTATTACCTGTAGAAATAACGCCGGATGAGCAGAAAGAACCTGTGGCGGCCATTGCGCCGTCTTTATCCACTTCCACTCAGACCAGAGTCAGTGCCAGTTCCTGCAAGGTGGAATTCCGTCACGGTAACATGACGCTGGAAAATCCATCGCCAGAGCTGCTCACAGTGTTGATCCGTGAACTGACCGGGAGGGGAAGATGATCTCACTCCCATCAGGTACCCGTATCTGGCTCGTTGCCGGCGTTACCGATATGCGTAAATCCTTCAACGGACTGGGAGAACAGGTACAACATGTGCTGAATGATAATCCCTTCTCCGGTCACCTGTTTATCTTCCGTGGCCGACGGGGTGACACCGTCAAAATTCTTTGGGCTGATGCTGATGGTCTGTGCCTGTTCACCAAACGCCTGGAGGAAGGCCAGTTTATCTGGCCTGCGGTACGTGACGGCAAGGTATCCATTACCCGCTCGCAACTGGCAATGCTCCTCGATAAGCTGGACTGGCGTCAGCCAAAAACATCCAGCCGTAACTCACTGACAATGTTGTAAAAAACTCCTGACCGCATTATAAAAACGGTCATGAGTCAGAAATACCTCATTCGCATCGCAGAGCTGGAAAGGTTGCTCTCTGAGCAGGCTGAAGCCCTCCGTCAGAAAGACCAGCAACTGAGTCTGGTTGAAGAGACGGAAGCCTTCCTGCGCTCTGCACTGACACGTGCCGAAGAAAAGATCGAAGAAGATGAACGGGAAATAGAACATCTGCGGGCTCAGATAGAAAAACTGCGCCGGATGCTGTTCGGTACCCGTTCTGAAAAACTGCGTCGTGAAGTTGAACTGGCTGAGGCTCTGCTGAAACAACGTGAACAGGACAGCGATCGTTACAGTGGGCGGGAAGACGATCCTCAGGTTCCCCGCCAGTTGCGACAGTCGCGCCATCGTCGTCCGTTACCGGCACACCTTCCCCGTGAAATACACCGCCTGGAGCCAGAAGAAAGCTGTTGCCCGGAGTGTGGCGGTGAGCTGGATTATCTGGGGGAAGTCAGCGCTGAACAGCTGGAACTGGTGAGCAGTGCCCTGAAAGTGATCCGCACAGAACGGGTAAAAAAAGCCTGTACAAAATGTGACTGTATTGTTGAAGCACCGGCGCCGTCCCGCCCGATAGAGCGTGGTATCGCGGGCCCCGGATTACTTGCCCGCGTGTTAACGGGAAAATACTGCGAACATCTGCCACTGTATCGTCAGAGTGAAATCTTTGCCCGCCAGGGTGTCGAACTGAGCCGGGCCTTACTCTCCAACTGGGTTGACGCGTGCTGCCAGTTAATGACACCGGTGAATGATGCCCTGTACCGTTATGTAATGAACACCCGCAAGATTCACACTGATGACACACCGGTAAAGGTACTGGCACCGGGTCAGAAAAAGGCGAAAACAGGGCGTATCTGGACGTATGTCCGGGATGATCGCAATGTGGGTTCGTCATCTCCTCCAGCGGTCTGGTTCGCGTACTCGCCGAACCGGCAGGGGAAACACCCGGAGCAACACCTCCGCCCCTTCCGGGGTATCCTGCAGGCGGATGCGTTCACAGGTTACGACAGGTTGTTCAGTGCAGAACGTGAAGGTGGTGCACTGACAGAAGTTGCGTGCTGGGCCCATGCCCGGCGAAAAATCCACGATGTATACATCAGCAGCAAAAGTGCGACGGCAGAAGAAGCACTGAAGCGAATCAGTGAACTGTACGCCATCGAGGATGAAATACGGGGATTACCGGAGTCAGAGCGTCTTGCCGTCAGGCAGCAGCGAAGCAAAGTGTTACTGACGTCGCTGCATGAATGGATGGTGGAGAAGAATGGTACGCTGTCGAAAAAATCCAGACTGGGCGAAGCGTTCAGCTATGTACTGAATCAGTGGGATGCCCTCTGTTATTACAGTGATGACGGTCTGGCGGAGGCGGATAATAATGCTGCGGAAAGAGCGCTTCGTGCAGTCTGTCTCGGAAAGAAAAACTTTATGTTCTTTGGCAGCGATCACGGCGGCGAGCGTGGAGCACTGTTGTACGGGCTGATCGGCACCTGCCGTCTGAACGGTATCGATCCGGAAGCGTATCTGCGCCATATCCTGAGCGTACTGCCGGAATGGCCTTCCAACCGAGTTGACGAACTCCTGCCATGGAACGTAGTACTCACCAATAAATAAGCGTCAATACGGTGCTCCGTTGACGCTTACCCAGATTTGGGTGTCGACATAATTAAATGTTTCTTTCGCCACGACGTGTCGGTGATAGGTAGCCCATCCCCGGATCACCGGGTTTAGCTGGCCTATCAGTTTCCATGCCGGGAGCGTCGGATTGCGTTTAATTATTTCTCTGACTTTACAGAGGAAGTTCTTCAGGTTTTTCTTCGACGGTTTAATCAGCATTTTACCGTTGTACTTCCTGACGTTCTGCCCTAAAAAGTCGAAGCCTTTATCTATATGTGTGATCGCGGTTTTTTCTTACGACA
This sequence comes from Citrobacter sp. CRE-46, assembly GCF_059615875.1. Classification (NCBI taxonomy): domain Bacteria; kingdom Pseudomonadati; phylum Pseudomonadota; class Gammaproteobacteria; order Enterobacterales; family Enterobacteriaceae; genus Citrobacter; species Citrobacter sp. CRE-46. The sequence goes on from NZ_JCAPUG010000002.1 coordinate 124,635, forward strand.
GTTCCAGCCCTCGTTCGCGCATGAAAGCTGCAATCAGTGGTCTGACCTCATTTTCCAGCAGTTCACGGGAGCTGCCTGAACAGATGAAATCATCAGCATATCTCACATAATTCACCTGGTGCTTCGCACTGTGATAACCACTTTTCCTGAACGTTTGCATCAGTTCCTTCTCCAGACCGTCCAGAGCCATATTGGCGAGAACAGGGGATATGATGCCTCCCTGCGGTGTTCCGCTGTTCGTATGGTTAAACACGCCTCTTTCCATGTAACCTGCTTTCAACCATTTTTTAAGCAGTCTCCTGTCCATCGGAATATGGGAAAGCAGCCAGTCATGGCTGATGTTATCGAAACACCCTTTAATATCGCCTTCCAGTATCCATTTGGGCGATACTTTCTGGCTCATCCGCAGAAAAATGGACTCAATGGCGTCATGCGTGCTGCGCATTGGTCTGAAACCATAGCTGTTATGGTCAGCAGTGGTTTCGGATACGGGTTCCAGAGCCAGCAGCCACAGTGCCTGCATGGCCCGGTCCCTCATTGTGGGTATGCCCAGCGGTCGCGTTTTGCCGTTTGATTTTGGGATATGTATTCGCCGTAGTGGCTGTGGCCTGTAACCACACAGATTCAGGCTGCATATTCCTTCCCATTTCTCCTTCGGTGTGTGCCATATTTTTCCGTCAATACCGGGTGTCCTTTTACCGGTATTTTCAGTTACACGCCTGACAGCCACGGCTTTGCCGGAGAATGAGCGGGTGAGGATGCGCTGTAGTTCTCTGACCTGCCGCCATTGTTGCTGTCGGGTTGCCTTTGCAATCCGTAACTGTAGCTTTCGCACCCGGGCATGGCATGCTTTCCAGTCTATGGTGTGCCAGCCTGTCGGGTGGGGTATCGTGGACACACTGATGTGTGTATTCATCTCGCTGATATCCTTTTGACTGCTTTACAGCTTTTCATGCAATTAAAGACCAGACGGAAGTCTGCCCGCTTTCGCGTCGGGGAACCTGCCCCGTATCCCGGTCATTACAACCGGGCATTTGCTTTTTCCGTCCTCCTCTGCCCGCACCGCCTACAGTGTTCCTTACGGTTCACCTGCCTGTAAGGCAGCGATACGGGTTTACCAGGTTCCGCTTAACATACAGAAGGTCAGGGCGGGTTCTGTCTCTTCACCGGGGATCGTTATGCCCATGTGCTCTCGTGTCCAGAGAAGCAACCTGATCCCATACCTTTTGGTTCAGGCCTGTCAGCATCTTTGGCCTGTTGCCGATAACGGTGTTTATCAACAGTTCACATGTGTTAACCCTTCTGACCAGCCTTGCTCTCCTGCCACATGATGCTTGCAGCAAGGTAAAGCCCCTCACGGGGCTTTACCCGGGCTGACGCCCGGCTCTCGTTGTCCCGGGAGCTTCAGACCCCGCCGTTGCCGGCAGCGCCTGTCCCGGTAGGCTACAGCTAATGGGATAGCTGGTTTTATCAATGTAAAACAATACGTTAAGCGACTTCCTGTCGCACAGACACCGTCTGCTCCGTCAGAATTCTGAATGCCTTTAAAAACCGCCTGCAGGACATTGCCCAGTACGCCCAGGCTGATATCAGGCGTAACCAGGAAGCTGTCACGCTGAAACTGGTCAGCAAGGACTGGAATTTTGACATCGTCCCCTGCTTTATTACCAGCGAAGATGCCTTTGGACGGACTTACTACCTGATCCCCGATGGCAACGGCCACTGGAAGTTTACCGACCCCCGTAAAGACAGGGACAGAGTCACTACTATCAATGTGCAGAATAACGGCAATGTGCTCAATGTCATCAGAGCAGTCAAATACTGGCAGCGGCGACCGACGATGCCATCCATGAGCTCCTACCTGCTGGAAACGCTGATTCTGGACTATTACGCTGGCAGGACATCCTGCTCATCGTTTGTTGACATGGAGCTGGAAGCGCTTTTCCGCCACCTTAGTTAATCCGTGCGGTACTCTGTCAACGATCCCAAAGGCATACAGGGTGATATCAACTCACTTTCAGCCGAGGCACGTAAGGCGATATCGGACAGATGTTATCTCGATGCGCAAAAAGTATCGGAGGCGAGATGGTTTGAAAATAATAAAGAGTATGAAAAATCCATCAATAAATGGCGCGATGTGTTCGGGCCGTTCTTTCCTGTTTACGGGTGAACCATGAATGCCATTTACACAAACCAGTCGACCAGAGAAAACCTTGATTTACTGTATGCGCAGGCCCGTGTCTACGACAGGGTAAAAAACTGGAACAGACTGAATTTTCTCTTCAGCATCATCGTACCGCTCCTGCTTTCTTTCGTTACCGTATACAACCGGAGCCGGGAATTTGTCGATTCAGAGCTGTTGTCTTCGTTGTTGGGGTTATATGGACTCCTGGTGCTTACCTTTAACATTGTTATCAGTGGACACATCTCGGCTCTGCGCAGGAAGGCAGCCTCAATCCAGGAAATGTACGACTGCCGGGTACTTGGCATCCGACGTAATGAACTGAAGGTGGAGGAGATCCCACGGGATGACATCATCCGGGAAGCTGCATATTTTAGAGACAGCCCGGAAAAAGTACGAAAGCGATTTGGCGAAGAGAGGTGGTACGTCAGTAAGGTGTATGACGCGCCGCAGGCCGTAATGGCGCTCCTTTGCCACGGAAAAAATCTCGGCTGGGACAAATCGCTCAGGGAGGTTCTGCACGTATTTTATCTTTCCGCTTTTATTGTCTCGCCTGTCACGATGCTTGTTTACGGCATCGTCATGAAATACGGGCTGAATGAGATCCTCTTCTATGTGGTGTTCACACTGCCGGTCATCCGCTATTTCTTGCTTCAGTTTCTGGATAATCGCAGCAGTATGAAAAGAAGCGAGAAGCTGAAAAAGTACGTTGAGAAGGAATTATCCGGCATAAGGGTATCCGGAAGGGCAGAAGAAGAGCAACTGGGTTATACGTGTCAACGCCACGATGTTTGACCGTCTTATATCACTGGCGCTGACAACACAACAGAGTTATCAGGCATGGTGTCAATCAGTTCACAATTTTTCCATCGGAGCAGCCTACCACCGGTGATAACCTGACTTTGCCTGTAGTTTGTATACACAATCCCTGGCATTGAAACACACATATGAAGTGTACTTCGGATATGACCGTACGCTCAGGAAGTACTGCAGATTCCGTCAAAAATTACCTGTAAAGACAGACTTCAGAAAAAACAGTGCTCGCCGCAGACCGGTGACCGGGCGAAGCCCGCGAACCGGCGAGGAAGCGCAATGTATCTGTAGTTACAGTGAGCAGGTACGCCCTGAAGCCCTTATAAGCGGTTGTGTATGCTGTTTCCCCTGGGATGATTTATCCACATATCCAGAGGTTCGATCCAGTAAACAGATCCATGAATGATCAACAAAGGATCCATTAAAGATCCCCATATCGCTGCAAACCTTGTCACTAATGGGCCGGGACCACGATCACATAAGCTGTGGCATGTTACTGATAAACTGTAACATGCTAATGATAAGCTGTATTCAGTAATCCATATACTGAAGTAAGTTAATGACATAAACTATGGTCAGTACGCCAGACTCAGTTGTTAAATACAGGCTGCAGGTTTTTCTTCAGTCAGTTAGCGGAGTTCTGACACACGATTTTCTGTTTATTCTTTTACTGTCCACAGGCTGGAGGCTTTCTGGAAAACGAAAATTCAGACATCAAAAAACTGTTCGGCGAG